>NZ_JANLIZ010000019.1:0-87399 GCF_024702055.1 Enterobacter sp. HG048 | reverse complement strand
TTGTTTTCCCCGCGGGCCGCAGAGGTCACCGGCGGTTTTCCCCCCCCCCGCCACCCCCCCCGAGAGCGCCATGCAGCGTTCCCCCGCCGCGCCGTAGGCCGCGCCCATGATGGCGTTGGTCGCCATCTCCATGTCGGCGTCCGGCATCAGGATGCAGTGGTTTTTCGCACCGCCCAGCGCCTGACAGCGCTTGCCGTGGGCGGACGCGGTCTGGTAAATGTATTCCGCAATCGGCGTGGAGCCGACAAAGCTCACCGCCTGCACGCGCGGGTCGGTCAGGATCACGTCAACGGACTCTTTATCGCCCTGCACCACGTTGAAGACGCCGTCCGGCAGGCCGGCCTCTTTCAGCAGCTGCGCCAGCGCGAGCGCCAGAGAAGGATCCTTTTCCGACGGCTTCAGCACGAAGGTGTTGCCGGTCGCCAGCGCAATCGGGAACATCCACATCGGCACCATCGCCGGGAAGTTAAACGGGGTGATCCCGGCGCAGACGCCGAGCGGCTGCATCAGCGAGTGGCTGTCGACGCCGGTCCCGACGTTCGCCGAGTGTTCACCCTTTTGCAGATGAGGGATGCCGCAGGCAAACTCCACCACTTCCAGGCCGCGGGTCAGTTCGCCCACCGCGTCGGAGAAGACCTTGCCGTGCTCTTCGCTGATGAGGCGGGCCAGGCGATCCATGTTCTCTTCCAGCAGCGCCTTGAAGCGGAACATCACGCGCGCGCGCTTAAGCGGAGCATGGCGCGCCCACGCCGGAAATGCCTGCTGCGCGGCGGCAATCGCCTGCTCCGTTTCCTGTGCCGTACTCATCACCACCTGGCGGATCTGCTCGCCGGTGGCCGGGTTGAAGATCGCCTGAACGCGCTGGCCTGAACCGGTGACACATTCGCCGTGAATAAAATTCGCTACCGTCTCCATCCTTAACCTCTCGCTGTTGATACGTGACTGTTACCTGAATACCGTGTACCGAACACTATATATGAAACAAATATTCCATTTTAAGTTGAAATAAAATAAATGATGATTATTGTGATCACGGATGGATTTTTATGTTAACAGCCAACAACACTGACGCAGCGTGCGCTATTAAGGAATTTCGGGCGAGGAAATGACTGAAGTTTCTGTTTCATTTTTGCTGCCAGATGGATGGCCGACATTTAAAAGACGCGGTTTTGCGTTTAGAATCATAAGACTGTATTTGGGGGATAAGATGACGACAGCAACCAGCCTGAACGAACTGCAGCAGCAAATCCGCGATCGCTACGATAGCCTGAGCAAGAGGCTGCAGCAGGTTTCCCGCTACGTGCTGGACAACACCAACAGCGTGGCCTTCGATACGGTTGCCGTCATTGCCGAGCGCGCCGACGTGCCGCCGTCGACGCTGATCCGCTTTGCCAACGCCTTTGACTTCACCGGCTTCAACGAAATGAAACAGCTGTTTCGCATGAATCTGGTGGAGGAGACCGCCAGCTACAGCGACCGCGCCCGGATGTTCCGCGAGATGGAGAGCGAGGCCGTGCCGGAAACGCCGCTCGATATCCTGCAGGAGTTCGCCCGCTCGAACGCCCAGGCGCTCCAGCAGCTGGCCGCCCGCGCCGAGCCGGAAATGCTGGAGCGCGCGGTACAGCTGCTGGCAGATGCCGACACCATCTACATCGCCGGGCTGCGCCGCTCCTTCAGCGTCGCGGCCTACCTTACCTACGCCCTGAGCCATCTGGAATGCCGCCCTATCCTGCTCGACGGCATGGGCGGGATGCTGCGCGAGCAGATCAGCCGCATTAAGGCGCGCGACATTGTGGTGTCGATAAGCTTCTCGCCGTACGCGGAAGAGACGGTGATGGTCAGCGAAACCGCCGCCAGCGTTGGCGCGCGGCAAATTGTGATTACGGACAGCCAGATAAGCCCCCTGGCGACGTTCAGCGATCTCTGCTTTGTGGTGAAAGAGGCGCAGGTTGATGCGTTTCGGTCTCAGTCGGCAACGCTGTGTCTGGTGCAGTCGCTGGTGGTGGCGCTGGCGTATCGGTTGGGAGAGGGGAAGTAAGGCAATAAAAAACCCCCTGCACAGGCAGAGGGTTTGGTTGTTAATTCAGCGGGAAATTATTCCCACTCAATCGTAGCCGGTGGCTTACCGCTGATGTCATATACGACTCTCGATATCCCATTGACTTCATTGATTATTCTGTTAGACACGCGGCCTAAGAAGTCATACGGCAGGTGCGCCCAGTGCGCGGTCATAAAGTCGATGGTTTCCACCGCACGCAGGGAAACAACCCAGTCGTACTTGCGGCCATCGCCCATCACGCCGACGGAGCGAACCGGCAGGAACACGGTGAACGCCTGGCTTACCTTGTTGTACAGGTCAGCTTTGTGCAGCTCTTCGATGAAGATCGCGTCCGCGCGACGCAGCAGGTCGCAGTACTCTTTCTTCACTTCGCCCAGCACGCGCACGCCCAGACCCGGACCCGGGAACGGGTGACGGTAGAGCATGTCGTACGGCAGACCCAGTTCCAGACCGATCTTACGCACTTCGTCTTTGAACAGCTCGCGCAGCGGTTCAACCAGGCCCATCTTCATCTCTTTCGGCAGGCCGCCCACGTTGTGGTGAGATTTGATGACGTGTGCTTTACCGGTTGCAGAGGCCGCGGATTCGATCACGTCAGGGTAGATGGTGCCCTGCGCCAGCCACTTCACGTCTTCCAGCTTCAGCGCTTCTTCGTCGAACACTTCCACGAACACGCGGCCGATGATCTTACGTTTCGCTTCCGGATCGTTCTCGCCCTTCAGCGCGTCCAGGAAGCGCTGCTCGCCTTCCACGTGAACGATGTTCAGACCGAAGTGGTCGCCAAACATGTCCATGACCTGCTGGGCTTCGTTCAGACGCAGCAGACCGTTGTCCACGAAGACGCAGGTCAGGTTTTTGCCGATGGCGCGGTGCAGCAGCATCGCGGTCACGGAGGAGTCCACGCCGCCGGAGAGGCCGAGGATCACTTTGTCATCGCCAACCTGCTGGCGGATACGCTCAACGGCGTCGTCGATGATTTTTGCCGGGGTCCACAGGGCTTCACACTGGCAAATGTCACGCACGAAGCGCTCCAGCATGCGCATACCCTGACGGGTGTGAGTCACTTCCGGGTGGAACTGCACGCCGTAGAAGCGTTTTTCTTCGTTCGCCATGATGGCAAACGGGCAGCTTTCGGTGCTGGCAACGGTCACGAAGTCAGACGGGATGGCGGTCACTTTGTCGCCGTGGCTCATCCACACGTCCAGCAGCGGTTTGCCGTCTGCGGTCAGGGAGTCTTCGATACCGCGCACCAGCGCGCTGTCGGTGACGACTTCTACCTGTGCGTAGCCAAACTCACGCTCGTTAGAGCCTTCTACGTGGCCGCCCAACTGCATTGCCATGGTCTGCATGCCGTAGCAAACGCCGAATACCGGCACGCCAGCTTCGAACACGTACTGCGGCGCGCGCGGGCTGTTCTCTTCGGTGGTACTTTCCGGGCCGCCGGACAGGATGATGCCGCTTGGATTGAATTCGCGAATCTGTGCTTCCGTGACATCCCACGCCCACAGCTCACAGTAAACGCCCAGTTCACGTACGCGACGCGCCACCAGCTGAGTGTACTGAGAACCGAAGTCCAGGATGAGAATGCGATGTTTATGAATGTTTTCCGTCATTGACGCTAATTCCGAGGCAAGTGAAACAAAAACAGAGCGCCCGGCAGAAGCCGGGCGCGGAAACTTATCAGGAGCCCAGACGGTAGTTCGGGGACTCTTTGGTGATCGTCACGTCGTGAACGTGGCTCTCCTGGATACCCGCACCGCTGATGCGTACGAATTCCGCTTTAGTACGCAGCAGGTCGATGGTACCACAGCCGGTCAGACCCATACAGGAGCGCAGGCCGCCCATCTGCTGGTGAATGATCTCCTTCAAACGGCCTTTATAGGCAACGCGACCTTCGATACCTTCCGGTACCAGTTTGTCTGCGGCGTTATCGGTCTGGAAGTAACGGTCAGAGGAGCCTTTGGACATCGCGCCCAGGGAGCCCATGCCGCGGTAAGATTTGTAAGAACGACCCTGGTAGAGTTCGATTTCGCCCGGGGATTCTTCGGTACCGGCCAGCATGGAGCCTACCATTACGGCAGCTGCGCCCGCGGCGATCGCTTTGGCGATGTCGCCAGAGAAGCGGATACCGCCGTCAGCGATAACCGGAATACCGGTCCCTTCCAGGGCTTCAACCGCGTCAGATACCGCGGTGATCTGCGGAACGCCCACGCCGGTGACGATACGCGTGGTACAGATGGAGCCAGGGCCGATACCCACTTTCACCGCGCTGCAGCCAGCGTCAGCCAGCGCGCGAGCGCCTGCGCCAGTGGCCACGTTACCGCCGATGATCTGCAGGTCAGGGTATTTGGCACGGGTATCACGAATACGCTGCAGAACGCCTTCGGAGTGGCCGTGAGAGGAGTCAATCAGCAGGACGTCAACGCCCGCAGCGACCAGCGCGTCAACGCGCTCTTCGTTACCGGCACCTGCGCCAACCGCCGCGCCGACGCGCAGACGGCCATGCTCGTCTTTACAGGCGTTAGGCTTACGTTCTGCTTTCTGGAAATCTTTAACGGTGATCATGCCGCGCAGGTGGAAGCTGCTGTCAACAACCAGCGCTTTTTCAACGCGTTTTTCGTGCATTTTTGCCAGCACCACGTCGCGGGTTTCACCTTCGCGAACGGTGACCAGACGCTCTTTTGGCGTCATGTACACGCTGACAGGCTGGTTCAGGTCAGTCACGAAACGCACGTCACGACCGGTGATGATGCCCACCAGTTCGTTCTCTTCGGTCACCACCGGGTAACCGGCGAAACCGTTACGTTCGGTCAGGGCTTTCACTTCATGCAGCGTGGTGGTTGGCAGAACGGTCTGTGGGTCAGACACGATGCCGGATTCATGTTTCTTCACGCGGCGAACTTCTTCCGCCTGACGTTCGATAGACATGTTTTTGTGAATAAAGCCAATGCCACCTTCCTGTGCCAGGGCGATAGCCAGGCGCGCTTCAGTCACGGTGTCCATTGCCGCAGAGAGCATAGGAATGTTCAGGCGAATGGTTTTCGTCAACTGCGTGCTGAGATCGGCAGTATTCGGCAGAACAGTGGAGTGAGCGGGAACGAGGAGGACGTCGTCAAACGTCAGTGCTTCTTTAGCGATACGTAGCATGGGCAATATCTCTGACCTGGGTGGTTAAATATTGCCGTGGCATTATACAGAGCGTAACCGATTGCATCTACACTTTTTTATAAAAAAGCTTGCGATTGCCTCTCAGCAGGTTACTATCGACTGAATAACTTGCTGATTTAGAATTTGATCCCGCTCACATGTTATCCTCTCAATCCCCCTCAATTTATACCGTCAGCCGCCTGAATCAGACGGTGCGTTTGCTGCTTGAGCAGGAAATGGGGCAGGTCTGGATCAGCGGTGAGATCTCTAACTTCACGCAGCCGTCCTCCGGTCACTGGTACTTTACCTTAAAAGACGACACCGCCCAGGTGCGCTGCGCGATGTTCCGCAACAGCAACCGCCGCGTGACGTTCCGCCCTCAGCACGGCCAGCAGGTTCTGGTTCGCGCCAATATCACCCTGTATGAGCCGCGCGGCGATTATCAAATCATCGTCGAGAGCATGCAGCCTGCGGGCGAAGGCCTGCTGCAGCAGAAGTATGAACAGTTAAAAGCCCGGCTCTCTGCCGAGGGGCTGTTCGACCAGCAGTACAAAAAACCGCTGCCCTCCCCCGCCCACTGCGTTGGGGTCATCACCTCGAAAACCGGTGCGGCACTGCACGATATTTTGCACGTGCTGAAGCGTCGCGATCCTTCCCTGCCCGTCATCATCTATCCGACCGCCGTTCAGGGTGACGATGCACCGGGACAGATAGTTCGCGCCATTGAGCTGGCGAACGCCCGTCAGGAGTGCGACGTATTAATCGTCGGGCGCGGCGGCGGCTCGCTGGAAGACCTGTGGAGCTTTAACGACGAGCGCGTGGCGCGGGCAATCTTTGCCAGCCTTATCCCCGTGGTGAGCGCCGTCGGCCACGAAACTGACGTAACGATAGCCGATTTTGTCGCGGATCTGCGCGCGCCTACGCCGTCCGCGGCGGCGGAAGTGGTCAGCCGCAACCAGCTGGAGTTGCTGCGTCAGATTCAGAACGGCCAGCAGCGTCTTGAGATGGCGATGGACTACTTCCTTGCCAACCGTACCCGCCGCTTTACCCAGCTTCATCATCGTCTTCAGCAGCAGCACCCGCAGCTGCGTCTGGCGCGTCAGCAGACCGTGCTGGAGCGCCTGCGTCAGCGCATGAATTTCGCGCTGGATAGTCAGCTTAAGCGCGCGGTATCGCGCCAGCAGCGCGTGACGCAGCGCCTGAACCAGCAGAACCCGCAGCCGAAAATTTATCGCGCGCAAACGCGGATCCAGCAGTTGGAGTATCGTCTGGCGGAAACTATCCGGGCGCGACTGAGCACCACCCGCGAACGTTTCGGCAATGCGGTGACCCACCTTGAAGCCGTCAGCCCCCTCTCCACGCTGGCGCGCGGCTATAGCGTGACGACGGCGACGGACGGCAAAGTGCTGAAACAAACTAAACAGGTAAATACCGGCGATGTGCTGACGACGCGTCTTTCCGACGGCTGGGTAGAAAGCGAAGTGAAATCAATTAAACCGGTGAAAAAGACGCGTCAGCGTAAAACCGGATAATTCTTCGCCGGTTACTTACTATACTGCTGCTATTCCCTTTTTTAATAAGGAGAGCAGCATGCCCCATCTTCATAGCGTTATTCCCCCTTATATTCTTCGTCGTATTATCGAAAGCGGTTCCGAGCCGCAGCAGCGCTGTGCCCGTCAGACATTAACCCACGTCCAGACGCTGATGGCCCACATGCCGGGCAAACCCGCCGCGCCGCACGTGAATAAAGCCGGGCAGCTGGAGCGCGATATTTACGACGCGAAGCAAACCCAGGAGCTGCCGGGTAAGCAGGTGCGTTACGAAGGCCAGCCGTCGAACGGCGATGTGGCGGTGGATGAAGCTTATAATTATTTAGGTATTACCCATGACTTCTTCTGGAAAGAATATCAGCGTGATTCGCTCGATAATAAAGGACTTATTTTGACCGGCACCGTTCACTATGGCCGGGAATATCAGAACGCCTTCTGGAACGGTCAGCAGATGGTATTTGGCGACGGCGACGGGGAAATATTTAACCGCTTTACCATCGCCATCGACGTGGTGGCGCACGAGCTGAGCCACGGTGTGACCGAGACCGAAGCCGGGCTTATCTATTTTGAGCAGTCGGGCGCGCTGAACGAGTCTCTGTCGGACGTGTTTGGCTCGCTGGTCAAACAGTACCATCTGAAGCAAACCGCCGATAAAGCAGACTGGCTCATTGGTGAAGGGCTGCTGGCGAAAGGGATTAACGGCAAAGGGCTGCGCTCAATGTCTGAACCCGGCACCGCCTATGACGATCCCCTGCTCGGCAAAGACCCGCAGCCTGCGCACATGAAAGATTTCATTAAAACGCGCGAGGATAACGGCGGCGTGCATCTGAACTCCGGCATCCCCAACCGGGCATTTTATCTGGCCGCGACGGCGATCGGCGGCTACGCCTGGGAAAAAGCAGGTTATGCCTGGTACGACACGGTTTGCGATCGCAATCTGGCGCAGGATGCGGATTTTGAGGCCTTCGCAAAATTGACGATCGCGCACGGAGAGAAACGCTCCGGCGGTGACGCTGGTGCGGCCATTAAACAAGCCTGGGAACAGGTGGGAGTGTTGTAAATGCAGGTTCCGGAACTGACGGATGACGCCGTGGTTGAGCTGGCCCGGGAAGGCGGCGTCGCTTTTATCCCCAGGCTGAGCGGACAGCGCACCATCGCGCTCTCCTCGCTCAATGAAGCCCAGCGCCAGCGACTGGTGAGCATCCTGGAGCAGGCTTTTCCACGCGGTCAGCCGCCGGGGCAAGCCTCTTCACCCGGCAGCGGCGACCAGCGCTATTTCCGCATCCAGATTATCTGGACCGGGCAAAATCAGGCGCACTACGCCGATATCATCGTGCTGGTACCCGAGCAGGAAGCGCCCGAGTCGCTGGTCGAGCTGTGGAAGAAAGGCGAAGGCTGCGTCTGCGATTAACCTTCGGCCGGAACAAACTCCACGCGTTTTTTAGAGATAAGACCGTGGCCGTTCTGGCAGAAATAGTCCACCGCACCGCAGGCTTTTAATACCTGGAGTGGCTGATGGCACTCCGGGCAGCGGGCTTCAAGCGCAATATCTTTATTACAGCTGTCGCAGTGCGCTACGCCGTTCTGGGGCTCCAGCGGTGCATGGCATTCCGGGCAGGTAATCGGCATATTCTCTCCTGTTGGGTTTTCCGGGGCAGGATAACTGCCCCGGTAGGCTGAACATTATCAGGCTTCAGCTGCCGGTTTAGTCTGCGCATTTTCCAGCATGCGGCGCACCGGAACAATAAGGACGATCAGTACCGCGGCACAGATCAGCAGCGCGATGGAGCAGCGCGCGAAGAGATCCGGCAGCATATCCAGCTGATCGGCCTTCACGTGGCCGCCGATCAGGCCCGCCGCCAGGTTACCCAGCGCGCTGGCGCAGAACCACAGCCCCATCATCTGGCCGCGCATTCTTTCCGGCGCCAGCAGCGTCATGGTCGCCAGGCCAATCGGACTCAGGCACAGTTCACCTAGCGTCAGCATCAGGATGCTGCCCACCAGCCAGAACGGCGACACGCCCGCTCCACCGCTGCTCAGCACGTTCTGTGCCGCCAGCATCATCAGGCCAAAGCCCGCCGCCGCGCACAAAATACCAATAACAAACTTGGTGATGCTGCTCGGACGAATGTTTTTGCTCGCAAGCTTCGGCCATGCCCAGCTAAACACCGGAGCCAGCAGAATGATAAACAGGGCGTTGATTGACTGGAACCACACCGCCGGGATTTCGAAATCACCAATCATGCGGTTAGTGTAGTCGTTGGCAAACAGGTTGAACGAGGTTGGCTTCTGTTCGAACGCGGACCAGAAGAACGCCGCGGAGATCAGCAGAATAAAGCAGACCAGCAGTCTGGCGCGCTCTTTACGGTTCAGCCCCGCAAAGACAAACAGATAAATAAAGTAGAGGGCAACGGATGCAGCAATCACATAGACCAGCACGCTGGCTACCGCGACCGGGTTAATCACAATCACGCCCTGCGCAATCAGCGTCACGATCGTTGCCACGCCTGCCGCCAGCGCCAGCAGCCAAACGCCCACGCCGTTACGCTTCACCACCGGGCTGTTCCAGGTGGAGTCGAGGCCGACTTCGCCGTCATAGCGTTTCATCGCAGGAACGGCAAACACGCGGAAGATAATCAGCGCCACCAGCATCCCGATGCCGCCAATACCAAAGCCCCAGTGCCAGCCGTGGGTTTTAATCAGCCAGCCGGAAATCAGCGGCGCGATGAACGAGCCCATATTGATGCCCATATAGAACAGCGAGAAACCGCCGTCACGACGCGCGTCGCCTTTTTTATACAGAGTGCCGACCATCGGTTTTGAACAGCCCGGAGCCAAGCACGATGAACATCAGGCCGATAAAGAACAGGTTGTTCCC
Source organism: Enterobacter sp. HG048 (assembly GCF_024702055.1). Classification (NCBI taxonomy): domain Bacteria; kingdom Pseudomonadati; phylum Pseudomonadota; class Gammaproteobacteria; order Enterobacterales; family Enterobacteriaceae; genus Enterobacter; species Enterobacter sp. HG048. Next base: position 77,765 of record NZ_JANLIZ010000019.1, on the reverse strand, counting down.
CATTACCGCAGAGAGCGCGATCGACAGATGGCCGAGCGCAATCAGGATCGAACCGTACCAGACGGCTCTCTGCTGGCCGAGCCAGTTATCCGCCAGCCAGCCGCCCGGCAGCGCGGCCAGGTACATGGTACCGGCAAAGATACCGACTATCGCCGAGGCATTTTCACGCGCCAGGCCCATCCCGCCGTCATAGACGGTGGCGGCCATAAACAGGATCAGTAACGGACGAATGCCGTAAAACGAGAAACGCTCCCACATCTCGGTGAAGAACAGGGAACCGAGCGGATACGGATGGCCGAAGAACGTTCGGCTCTCTTTTTGATTAACAGTGGATTGCATAATTCTCCCGAAAGGTATGTCGTCGTGCTTGTAAACACCAGCAGGTACGCCGGCCAGTTACGTATCTGGCCGATTTTTTACATGCGGCGAAAAGTTAGTTAACCATTTGATAACCAGGCGCTAGTTTTGTCTAGTACCGGCCCCTGGACTTTAAGATGAAAATTCGACGATTGTCTACTTTCTTAGATTTAAACATGGTTAAAAGTGAATAGTGATTGACTTCACACAGAGAAAACCGGCGGTATGATTGGGTAAAAAAAAGCCCGCGATAAACGCGGGCTTTCGTGAAGCAGGTAAAGCTTATTTGCTTTTCTTAATGTGCTTAATCAGGCGCTTACGCTTACGCATCTGGTTTGGCGTCAGGGTGTTGCGCTTGTTGGCAAACGGGTTTTCCCCTTCCTTGAACTGGATACGGATAGGCGTGCCCATAACGTCTAGCGATTTACGGAAGTAGTTCATCAGATAGCGCTTGTAGGAATCCGGCAGGTCTTTCACCTGGTTGCCGTGAATCACCACGATTGGCGGGTTGTAACCACCGGCGTGGGCATATTTCAGCTTCACGCGACGGCCGCGCACCAGCGGCGGCTGATGGTCTTCTGCAGCCATGTTCATGATGCGGGTCAGCATGGCGGTGCTCTGACGACGGGTGGAGCTGTCGTACGCTTCACGCACGGATTCGAACAGGTTACCCACGCCGCTGCCGTGCAGCGCAGAGATGAAGTGCACGCGGGCAAAGTCGATAAAGCCCAGACGGAAGTCGAGGGTCTCTTTCACCTGCTCGCGCACTTCATTGCTCAGGCCATCCCACTTATTGACCACGATAACCAGTGAGCGCCCACTATTGAGGATAAAGCCGAGCAGAGAGAGATCCTGATCGGAGATACCTTCGCGCGCGTCGATGACCAGCAGCACCACGTTGGCATCTTCGATCGCCTGCAGGGTTTTGATAACGGAGAATTTTTCCACCACATCGGTGATTTTCCCGCGCTTACGCACCCCGGCGGTGTCGATGAGTACATACTCACGCTCATCGCGCTGCATCGGGATATAAATGCTGTCGCGGGTGGTGCCCGGCATGTCGTAAACGACCACGCGCTCTTCACCCAGAATACGGTTAGTAAGCGTAGACTTACCTACGTTTGGACGACCCACGATGGCCAGCTTGATCGGCAGATCCTGCGGGTTGAAGTCGTCTTCAGGCTCTTCTTCGCCCTCTTCTCCGTCTTCGAACTGCGCCCAGTATTCAGCGTCTTCGTCTACTTCTTCCGGCGGGTTTACTTCGTCAACCCACGGCAGCAGAACGGTTTCCAGCAGGCTGGTGACGCCACGGCCATGCGATGCCGCAATCGGGTAGATTTCACCCAGGCCCAGAGACCAGAAATCCGCGACGGCCTGATCGGCATCGATGCCGTCAGTTTTGTTCGCCACCAGGAAAGTCGGCTTTTCGCGTGAACGCAGATGCTTGGCAATAGCGGAGTCCGCCGGCATCAGGCCAGCGCGCGCATCCACCATAAACAGCACCACATCCGCTTCTTCAATCGCCAGCAGCGACTGTTCCGCCATGCGGGTTTCAACGCCGTCTTCTGTGCCGTCAATACCACCGGTATCAATACAGATGAACTCGCGTCCTTCCACCTCTGCACGACCGTACTTACGGTCACGCGTCAGCCCCGGGAAATCCGCAACCAGCGCATCACGGGTGCGTGTTAAACGGTTAAAAAGAGTGGATTTTCCAACGTTAGGGCGCCCGACAAGCGCGACCACAGGTACCATGTTTGAAGCCTCATAAAATTCAAAATAACGTCGCTTTCGCGGCGTTTTTAAAAATGTCAAAACGGCTCCTGAGTGAACAGGAGCCGTTTAGTATACTACAACCGCCGGGTAATTAACGCGTGATCGCGTACAGCGTGCCGTCTTTTGCCTGAATCAGCAGTTTGCCGTCGGCCACAACCGGATCGGTCAGGAAACCGGAGCTGTCGACTTTTTGCTGTGCAACAAAGCGGCCGTTATCCGGATCGATCCAGTGCATATACCCTTCGCTGTCGCCAACCACCAGGCTACCGTTGTACAGTGCCGGAGCAGTCAGCAGACGGTGCAGCAGATCGCTTTGCGTCCACAGCGTGACGCCGCCTTCGGTGCTCAGCGCCAGCAGACGGTCGTTCTGATCGACCATATAGATGCGGTTGCCCTCAACGATGAAATCGTTCACAGAGCCCAGCTCACGCTTCCACATGATCTGGCCGCTGCGCAGATCCAGCGCGGTCAGGTTGCCGTTATAGGCCAGCGCGTAAACCACACCGTTAACGATGACCGGCGTTGTGTCTACGTCGCTCAGACGGTCAATTTCCGTTGAGCCAGTGGCCTGAGAGATGCGCTGCTGCCAGATCATCTGGCCCTGCTGCATCAGCACTGCGCTCACGCGACCGTTGTCACCGCCCACAATGGCAGCACCAAATGCGGTAGCCGGCGCGGATTCGCCGCGCAGAGAGAGCGCAGGCATATCCAGGTTAACGGTCCATTTCACCAGACCGTCAGCTTCGTTCAGCGCCTGCAGCTGGCCGTTGCTGGTATGAATCAGCACCAGGCCGTCGCTTACTACCGGACGAGACAGGGATTCACCCGCCACGGTTGTTTGCCAGGCAATAGAGCCGTCGCTGCTGTTCAGCGCATAAACCTGCGCTTTTTCGCTGCCCACATAGACATGGCCACCGGCAACGGTCAGACCGCCAGACAGCAGTGCAGGTTTACGGGAGAACCAGCCGTCTTTTTCCGCCAGGTTAACGGACCATACTTCTTTCCCGTCATCGGCGTTCACCGCTTTCACGGTACCTTTGCGGTCAGCGGCATAGACAACGCTGTCTGCATACGCCGGATGAAGGTTGGAATAGAAATCACCAATCCCATTGCCCACGGAGACATCCCACGCGGTGGATGGGGTAAACTGGTTTTCAACCGTCGGCAGTGGGGACATTTTCACAACGTCTTCTTCGCCACTGAACAGTGAACAACCACTCAATAACGTAACAGAAAGCAGTCCTGGCAGAAGTAATTTACGCAATTGCATCGGGTCCCTCTCAGACGGACAAATTATTTATTTTCATCTGCATCATTTCGCTCAGCGCAGGTGAAGCGTTGCTCTCTACGCCAGCTTGCCACGCTTTACGCGCGCCCGCTTTGTCACCTTTGCTCAGCAGTGCTTCACCGCGCAGATCGGCAACGATGGCAGCAAAACCTTCGCCTTTGATGGTATCGAGCGTTTTCAGCGCATCGTCAGCTTTTTTCTGCTGAACCTGAATACGTGCCAGGCGCAGATTGATCACCGCTTTCAGGTTCTCATCGCTGGCCGCAGCAAGGCTCTGCGAGAGCTGTGCAGCGGCTTTATCCAGTTCGTTCTTATCAACGTACTGCTGAGCCACTTCCAGCGCAGCCAGTGCACCGTAGGTGTTTTTGTTGTCAGCCGCAAATTTTTCTGCAGCAGTCAGCGTTTGCGGCTGATCGGCACGAATTGCGCTCACGGTATTTTCATAGGACAGAGACGCGCCGCGCGCGGAATCTGCCTGATGATTGTTCCAGTAACGCCAGCCCACCAGCGCACCGATACCTAAAACAACCCCAACAACCAGCGCTTTGCCGTTTTCAACAAAGAAGCGCTTAATCGCGTCGACCTGATCGTGTTCGTTCTCGTAAATTTCCACGCAGTCCTTCTCCTTAGCCCAATAGAGTGCGCAAGTGCGCCGCAACGCCGTCCTGCGTTACCGTTGTCTGCTCACCAGAGCGCAGGTCTTTCACCACCACTTCGCCGTTAGCCACTTCGGACTCGCCCAGCACCAGTGCAATACTTGCGCCCCACTTATCGGCACGAGCAAACTGTTTTTTAAAGTTGCCGCCGCCATGGTTGGTCATCAGCTTAACGCCCGGCAGCGCATCGCGCACGCGTTCGGCAAGCTGCATCGCCGCAGACTGCGTTTCCGCGCCTGAAGCCACCAGGTATATATCGACAACGGAATCTGCTTTAAATTCAGGATTAACTGCCTGAACCAGCAAAACAAGTCGCTCAAGGCCCATCGCGAAGCCAACAGCAGGCGCTGCGCGACCGCCAAGTTGCTCAACCAGACCGTCATAACGGCCGCCCGCACATACGGTGCCCTGAGAACCGAGGCTGGTGGTCACCCACTCAAACACGGTACGGTTGTAGTAGTCCAGACCGCGCACCAGGCGCTGATTCACGGTATAGGCGATGCCTGCCGCTTCAAGCAGCTTGCACAGGCCCGCGAAGTGTTCGCGAGATTCTTCATCCAGGTAGTCACCCAGCGCAGGCGCATCGTTCAGCAGTGCCTGAACATCCGCGTTTTTGGAATCCAGAACGCGCAGCGGGTTACTGTACATGCGGCGTTTGCAGTCTTCGTCCAGCTTCTCTTTATGCTGTTCCAGGAACGCGACCAGCGCATCGCGGTAGTTAGCGCGTGCTTCCAGAGAACCGATAGAGTTCAGCTCAAGAGAAACGTGATCGGCGATACCGAGGGCGCGCCACCAGCGGGCGGTCAGCATAATCAGTTCAGCGTCGATGTCCGGGCCCTGCAGGCCAAAGACTTCCACACCCAGCTGATTGAACTGGCGATAACGACCTTTCTGAGGACGTTCGTGGCGGAACATCGGGCCGATATACCACAGGCGCTGCTCCTGATTGTACAGAAGACCATGTTCGATGCCGGCGCGTACGCAGCCCGCCGTCCCTTCCGGACGCAGGGTCAGGCTGTCGCCGTTGCGGTCCTCAAAGGTGTACATCTCTTTTTCAACCACGTCGGTGACTTCGCCGATCGCGCGTTTGAATAACGGGGTCTGCTCTACAATCGGCAAACGGATTTCGCTGTAACCGTAGCTGCCGAGCACCTGCTTCAGTGTGCCTTCAATGCGCTGCCAGATGGCGGTTTCGCCAGGCAGATAATCGTTCATGCCGCGGATGGCTTGAATGTTTTTTGCCACGTTTATTCTCTTTCTATATACAAAAAAAACCCAAAGAATGGGTTCAATCATACATGGGAAGCGGCACGCTTCCCATCACGTTATTTTTCAACCTGCTGAACGCTGATACGCTGTGTTTCGTCCATCATGGCGGCTTTGGCGCGGATACGGGCTTCAAGCTGGTCGATCATGTCGCTATTATCCAGACGATCTTTACGAACGCCATCTTCATAGAGACCACTTTTCTTGTTACCGCCGGTCACGCCCAGAGTTGACACCAGTGCTTCACCCGGACCGTTTACCACGCAGCCGATGATGGAGACGTCCATCGGGGTGATAATGTCTTCCAGACGCTGCTCCAGGGCATTCACCGTCCCGATCACATCAAACTCCTGACGCGAGCAGGTTGGGCAGGCAATGAAGTTGATCCCACGCGCGCGAATGCGCAGTGACTTCAGGATATCGAAACCGACTTTGATCTCTTCGACCGGATCGGCCGCCAGCGAGACGCGCAGGGTATCACCGATACCTTCAGAGAGCAGCAGCCCAAGACCAATAGCGGATTTTACAGAGCCGCTGCGCAGGCCGCCTGCTTCGGTGATCCCGAGGTGCAGAGGCTGGTCGATCTGTTTTGCCAGCAGACGATAAGACTCTACCGCCAGGAACACGTCAGACGCTTTTACGCTGACTTTGAACTGGTCAAAATTAAGACGATCCAGATGATCCACATGACGCATCGCGGATTCGAGCAGCGCCTGTGGCGTAGGCTCGCCGTATTTTTCCTGCAGGTCTTTTTCCAGGGAACCGGCGTTAACGCCGATACGGATAGGAATATTTTTATCGCGGGCGCAGTCCACGACCATGCGGATACGCTCTTCGTTACCGATGTTGCCCGGGTTAATGCGCAGGCAATCGACGCCGTATTCGGCCACTTTCAGTGCGATGCGGTAGTCGAAGTGGATATCAGCCACCAGCGGAACGCTGACCTGCTGTTTGATCAGTTTGAACGCCTCTGCGGCATCCATGGTCGGGACGGAGACGCGCACAATGTCCGCGCCTACACGTTCTAATGCTTTGATTTGATTGACCGTCGCTTCCACATCAGTGGTGCGCGTATTGGTCATCGACTGAACGGCGATAGGTGCCCCATCGCCGATTGGCACATTCCCAACGTAAATCCGTTTCGATTTTCTACGTTGAATCGGAGCCTGGTTATGCATGAAAAATCTCCCGCGTTGCCCGTCTGTTACTGTGCTGCTGATTGTTCGGCATTAACGGTAAGACGTGCAACCTGGTTAGTTCTGATAAAGCGGCTCAGGTCGACAGGTTTTCCTTGATACTGGATCTGTACCGCTGCCGGAGCGCCGATTTTAAGTTTATAGGGAGCCTGGCCGGTTAGGTTTAACGTACCATCTTTACGCTGCAGGCCGCTGAACAGTTTTTTACCTGTCGCGTCAGTCACTTCCAGCCAGCAGTCGGCGCTGAAGTTCATCACCAGTGCGTTGGGATCGGCTGCTGTCGCTGTACCCGCCGGGCTGGTTGGCAGAGCCGCTGCGCTATTGTCTGCAGGCTGAGTAGCCGCAGGCGCGTTCGCCGCAGTATCAACATTAGCCTGAGAAGGGGCAACAACCGCGTTTTGATCCTGAGCCTGCGGCGCAGCGGTGTTAGCCGTTGCTGCCGGAGCCTGTGCTGCATCGGTCGCCGACGCGTCTGGCGCTGCGGTCTGTGGCTCGCTGGAGGAAGCTGCGCCGTCGGTATTCAGCGGCACGCTCTGACCGTTCTCACTTCCGGCCTGGTTGAGTTCGGCGGAGGATTGATCGGCCATAGTGGTAATCTCTTCCTGCTGGGCCTTGTGGTTTTGCCACCACCATGCGCCGGTCAGACCGATCACCACAAACAGCACCAGCCAGGTAAAGCTCATCAGCCAGCCATCGCGTTTTTTACGACGTTTCCCCAGAGAGAAAGTCTGCATCGGCGCAACTTTTGCTGCACGGACCGGTGCCTGCTTCTCCATCATTGGCAGTAATTCGTTTTCGGGGATATGGACCAGTTTTGCGTAAGAGCGGATATAACCGCGCAAGAACGTTGAAGCCAGATCGGCAGGTGCCTTATCTTCTTCAATATCGCGAACCGTGGAAACCTTCAGGCACAAGCGTTCCGCAACGGCTTGCTGGCTGAGTCCGAGTTGTTCACGGGCGTTGCGAAGACGAACGCCAGTGGAAAGTGCTTCATGTTGGTCGTGAGTGGCTTCAGTATTCATTCGCTACAACTACTGGTACGTGAAAAATAAGGGTTCAGGTGCCGGTGAGTCACAATGCCACCCGCACCGCGAAACTTCTGGTCAGTTAACCTTGAACAGAGAGTATAAGACTGTCAGCCCGGAGATGACAGTACAGCCCTGCCCGTACGGCTAAACTGTTGTTACGTCGTTACATACTGCCCGAAAGTCGGATGAAACGCACCGTAATTATTGTTCAGTCATCACGAATCTGACTGATTATTCAGTAAGGTTATGTCTCACGGCGCAGATAATGCGCCGTGAGTGCATAATAATCAAACAGCTTTAACCGCGATCGTCTCGCCCTGCATGCGTTTACGCAGGGTACGCTTGGTGCGGTCAATAACATCACCTGCCAGCTGTCCGCATGCTGCATCAATGTCATCACCACGGGTTTTACGCACGATGGTGGTGAAACCATACTCCATCAGCACCTTGGAGAAACGGTCGATACGGCTGTTCGAGCTACGGCCATACGGCGCGCCCGGGAACGGGTTCCATGGGATCAGGTTGATTTTGCACGGCGTATCCTTCAGCAGTTCAGCCAGCTGATGCGCATGCTCGGTGCCGTCGTTGACGTGGTCCAGCATTACGTACTCGATGGTCACGCGGCCCTGGTTGGCGTTGGATTTCTCCAGATAGCGACGCACCGCAGCGAGGAAGGTTTCGATATTGTACTTTTTGTTGATCGGCACAATTTCGTCACGAATTTCGTCGTTTGGCGCGTGCAGGGAGATCGCCAGCGCGACGTCAATCATGTCGCCAAGCTTGTCCAGCGCAGGCACAACGCCAGAGGTAGACAGCGTGACGCGACGCTTGGACAGACCAAAGCCGAAGTCATCCAGCATGATTTCCATCGCCGGAACGACGTTGGTCAGGTTCAGCAGCGGCTCACCCATCCCCATCATCACCACGTTAGTGATAGGACGCGTGCCGGTTACTTTTGCCGCGCCCACGATTTTCGCGGCACGCCAGACCTGGCCGATAATTTCTGACACCCGCAGGTTACGGTTAAAGCCTTGCTGCGCGGTAGAGCAGAATTTGCACTCCAGCGCACAGCCTACCTGAGAGGAGACACACAGCGTGGCGCGGTCCTCTTCCGGGATATAGACGGTCTCAACGCGCTGATCGCCGACCGCAATCGCCCATTTGATGGTGCCATCCGCTGAGCGCTGCTCTTCCACCACTTCCGGTGCGCGGATTTCAGCCACTTCTTTGAGCTTGTTGCGCAGGACCTTGTTGATGTCAGTCATGTCATCAAAATTGTCGCTGCAGTAATGGTACATCCACTTCATGACCTGATCGGCACGAAACGGCTTTTCGCCCATCTCTTTAAAGAACTCGCGCATCTGCTGACGGTTCAGATCCAGCAGGTTGATTTTTCCATTTTTATTGGGAACCGCAGGAATGGCGACTTCGGAGGTATTCACTAATTCAGACATAATATTATCCGGCCTCGTTGTTACACGTTATGGCCCATGGAGGGTTGAATAGAAACGCCCCGGAAAGCGGTCTGCTCGTCCGGGGCGTTGCATTGTACAAAGTCTGGCGCAGGGATGCCACGTCTGGACGCGGCATTTACGAAAATAATATGTAAACGAAACCGTTAAATTAACGGGTACGTGGACACACTTCGCCTTCTGCGAAGAAGAAAGCGATTTCGCGTGCAGCAGATTCAACAGAGTCAGAACCGTGGGTACCGTTCTCGGTGAAGCTGTCCGCATAGTCAGCGCGCAGAGTACCAGCCAGCGCGTTGTCCGGGTTGGTTGCGCCCAGCAGGTCACGGTGACGCTGTACTGCGTTTTCGCCTTCCAGCACGGATACCACGATTGGACCGGAAGTCATGAACTCAACCAGGCCGTCAAAGAATGGGCGACCTTCGTGCTCAGCGTAGAAACCGCGAGCCTGCTCAACGGTCAGATGCAGCATTTTGGTGCCAACAATTTTGAACCCTGCAGATTCAAAGCGAGCGAAGATGCTGCCAATAACGTTTTTTGCCACCGCGTTTGGTTTGATGATGGAAAAAGTACGTTCAATAGCCATGATAACCTCTGTCAATGTTCTGTTGTTTTGCATACCTGAGTATGGTGTGGCGCGGATTATAATGAGCAATAGCGCCATTGCCTATGGATTCAGGTAACATTTTATTAAAATAAGACGAGTTTTAGCAACAGCTCACATCTGAAAGCTATTTTCAGGTCACTGCAGCGTAAAATTCACCGTCGCGACTTGACCGGTCTCATCCATAACGAGTAACTGATAATCGCCCGATTTATCAAGCTGTAATGTGTAAACTCTTCCCTTCACATTCAGCGGTTCACCGTTCAAAAACCACCAGCGCTCACCGCTATTGCCGGTCGCCTGAAGCGGCAGCGAAACGCGGGATTCCCCCGGCAGACGTTTGATGACGGCCCCTTCACGCACGCCGGTCAGGATGAGTGGCGCAGGTGCGTCTTGCGACAGCGGAGGACAGGTGGTTGATGAAGGAGGGACCCTTACCGCGCGACGCTCGGTCGCCGGCAGCCACGGCTCCAGCGGCAGCGGCCAGACATCAAGGTCTTTTTCAGTTGCATCAGGGCAATCTGCCGCCACGCGTTTGCCGGTTTTATCCAGCCAGACCGGAAAGCGAATTCCGCGTATCCCTTCCTGTTCGGGCAATAGCAGCGTGGGCGGTTCACTCCCTTCCAGCAGCCAGGTCGACAGGCGACGCCGACAGTTTTCACTGCCTTCCGGCAGCGACTGGCCGCCCGGCCAGCAGATCACGCCCCGCCCGACGCTTGCCGGACGCGGATCGCGCGGCAGACGGGCTTCGTCTACCGTTGAGCGCGACTGAAGCAGGTTATTGACCTGGTTTAACAGCGGAACCGCGCTGGCAAACCCAAACTGTCCCGCCACGGGCGTGCCGTCCGGTCGTCCGGTCCAGATGCCTATCACATAACGGGCATTCAGACCGATGGCCCAGGCATCACGGTAGCCGTAGCTGGTACCGGTTTTCCACGCCAGCGGCGCAACCTGCGGTAGCGCATTATCCGGCAGCGGCTGCGCCTCATTGGCCAGAATACGGCGAATAATCCACGCCGAGCCAGGTGATAACAGCGGACGTTCAGTCAGCGGATCGCCCGGCTGCAGGCGTAGCCTCCCCGCCTTACCGTGTCGGGCAAAGGCGCTGTAGGCTGCAGCGATATCTGCCAGCCGCGCGCCTGCCCCACCGAGGATCAGAGAGAGATTCGGCTGCGCCCCCGCGGGCAGGATCAGCGGCAGGCCTGCGTTGCTCAGCATCCCGGCAAATCGTTTTGGTCCGTAAGCTTCCAGCACCTGAACGGCAGGCAGGTTGAGGGAGCGTACCAGCGCTTCACTCATGCTGACCGGTCCGTGGAACCCGCTGTCAAAATTCCCGGGGCGATAATCACCGGTTTTTCTGGGAACGTCCTGGAGCAGCGAGGCGGGATGGATCAGGCCATCGTCCAGCGCCATACCGTAAATAAAGGGCTTTAACACCGATCCCGGGGATCGGATCGCATTGACCATATCCACGTGGCTAAAACGCGTGTCATCGTTGATATCCACCGATCCCACCCAGCCGCGTACTTTCATATCGGTATGATCGACCACGATCATCGCCAGCGAGCTGCGTGCCGGCAGGCGGGATTTCCAGTTCATCGCCAGCTCTTCCAGCTGCCGCTGCAGTCCGGCATCCAGCGTGGTGACAATTTTCGTGTCGCTGCTTTTACCGAGCATCATCCGCGCAAAGAGCGGCGCCAGCTGCGGCATCTGTCGGGGCGCCAGCCATACCGATTCTTCCCGCGATTCTTTGACCTGCTTTGCGGACCAGACCCCCTGCGTCGCCATGCGGTCGAGCACTTTATTGCGCGCCGCTTCGGCCCGTTCAGGCCAGCGATCCGGGCGTAAACGACTCGGTGCCTGCGGCAGCACCGCCAGCAAAGCCGCGTCGGAATAGCTGAGTTGCGACGGCGGCTTGCCCAGATACGTCCAGCTTGCCGCCCCCACGCCCTGCAGCGTGCCGCCAAAGGGGGCACGGTTGAGATAGAGGGTGAGAATGTCGCGCTTGGAAAGATGCCACTCCAGCTGCATCGCCCGCCAGAGCTGACGAACTTTGCCGCCAAAGGTACGCGGATGCGGATCCAGCAGTCGCGCGACCTGCATGGTGAGCGTGCTTCCGCCAGAGACGACCTTGCCAGAACTGAGATCCTGCCAGGCGGCGCGCAGGACAGAAAGCGGGTTTACGCCGGGGTGATCCCAGAACCAGCGATCTTCGTACTGGATGAGCGCCTCAAGATAACGGGGAGAGACCTCTTCGATCGTCACCGGATAGCGCCAGATCCCGTCGCTATCGGCAAAACGCCAGAGCGGCGTGCCCTTCTCATCCACCACCACCCGGGCGGGGTTAACCTCTTTCAGAGGCAACGGCCACAGGCGGTCGGCGACGACAATCAGCCCCCATAAAACGAGAAGCGCTCCCGCCAGCCATAGCCAGCGGGAGCGTGTCAGACGTGCTATTCGCATTTTACGGAACAACAATCAGCGGGCCGCTGGCCGCCCCCGTTGCCCGCCACTGTGGAACGTACATAGACTCCACCATCGGAACAGGCACCTGGTAGGTTCCCGGCGTCACGGCGCGCGCCAGATAGACCAGCGTGACCGGCTGGCCTTCATTTACCGGTACGGCAGCCACAAAGCGGTCGTCGCGGAATTCCATATGCTGAATGTCCGCCTGCTGCATCTGGCTGAGCAGGTTCTGTACCTCACTGCCGCTGTCCTGCAGGCTGGCGCTGCTGCTCGCCAGATTCTGGTTTTCCAGCTCCAGACCCGCAGGGAGGAGATCCACCACCAGCGCGTCCGGCACGTTCTGGCTGGCTTTAACTTCCAGCCAGACCAGCACCAGCTCGCCGCTCTTCAGCGAAGAGAGCGATTTACTGCTGCCGTCGGTTGCCAGGATATGACGTTCCACCTGCAGCACGTTCGAGCTCGGCTGAGGGGCATATTCCGGATAACCGGTGCTGTCCAGGCGTACCCATAGCGGTGTTGTCCCGGTATTGGTCACCTGTAGCGCGCCAAGCTGGTCGCCGCTCACGTTTTGTACCAGTGACTTATCGCCGCCTGATGCGGTCTCAGACAGCGAAGTTTTCGCCTGCCACGTACCGGACAGGGTTTGCAGCGAACGTCCTGCCAGGAACAGCGCATTGCTCTCCTGCGTTGACAGCCAGCGCTGGCTGAAGGCCTGTTCAGACAGGGCATTCAGCAGCGTATTTTGCGCATCCGGCAGCAGCTTGTACTCCTCCAGAAGAGAGAGCATCAGCGCGTTATCGCGAAGCTGGCTACCGTAATCGGCCATCCAGGTTTTGCTGTCGTTGCGCGGCGTTTTGAGTGCCAGATCCAGCGCCTGCTGGCTGCGCGGGGCATCGCCCATCAGTTTGAGCGCCATGCCCAGCTGCATCAGCGGCAGACCGGACGCCGCCTGAGTGTGACGATCCCAGATTTCACGCAGCGCGCCCAGCGGCGCTTTTTGCTGACGTGCCAGCACCAGCGCGGCATAGGCCTGCACGGCGAACTTGCTGGCCTGCGTATCGTCGCTGTAGCGAATAGACATCATGCCCGGGTCCTGCAGGTAGCGCAGCAACCGGCTATTGGCGTTATTCACCGCATCGGCAGGCACGCTGTAGCCCTGCTCGCCCGCACGGACCAGGAAGTCGGTCACGTAGGCCGTCAGCCAGTATTCTTCCGGACCGTTTTTATCCCACAGCGCGAACCCGCCGTCTTCACGCTGCATCTGCAGCAGACGGGAAATACCGATATCAATGGCGGCACGGCGTTTATCGTCCGTATCACCTTTGATGCCAAGCGCCGTAAGCTGCGCCGCGTTGGTGTAGAGCGACGGGAACAGACCGCTGGTGGTCTGCTCCAGACAGCCATACGGATATGCCTGCAGTTCGCGAATATATCGCGCCAGGTTGAGCGGTGGTTTGCCGCTCAGCAGCAGTTGCCCCTGCAGGGTAGCAGGAGAGAAACCGTTACTGTGCTGCGCCGGTGCGGTCCAGGACTCGCCGGGGTTCAGCATGGCACCGGTATTCACCGTCTGCGCCGGGAACGCCGGACGCACGCCGATTTTCCAGCTCTTCTGCTGCGGTGCAAAGGTCTCGTCCGGGAGCTGCAGGCCGGTCACCTGAGCGGTCACCTCGCCATCACCATAACCCTCCAGCGCACGCACCGGAATAAACAGGGTGCTGCGTGCGCCAGGAGACAGCTGAATCGGCTGCGGCTGCCCGCCTTCCAGCGACAGTTTTCCTGTCGCGGTCAGGGCAACGTTCAGCGTTTGCGGCTGGTCGGTGAGGTTGGTGATATCCAGCGTCAGCCGCGAGGTATCCCCGCTTGCCAGGAAGCGCGGCGTATTAAGCTCGGCAATGACCGGCGCGGCCACCACAACCTTGCTTTCACTGCTGCCGAAATCGTCCTCCGTCCAGGCCTGCGCCATCAGACGCAGCTCACCGTTGAAGTCTCCTATGGGCAGCGTAACCGTGCCTTCTCCGTTGGCATCCAGCGTAACCGGCTGTGCCTGCTGGGCAATAATGGTGACGTGGTTTACCGGCGGCTTACCGCCGCGCTTCAGCTCATCACCGTCACCACCAAAACGCAGCGCGGCAAGGCGGCCCTGCCCTTCAATGACCTGGCCGTAAATATCGTAGATATCCGCGCCGTAGCGCTTCTGACCAAAGAAAGCTTGCCACGGATCCGGCGTAACGTAATCGGTAATATTCAACACGCCGCTGTCTACCGCCGAGACAAGCACATTCACTTTCTGCGGCACCGCACCCTCTTTCACGCTGGCTTTTACCTTCACAGAAAGCGTCTGGTTTGGACGCATTTTCTGCGGGTTATCAAGCGCAATGTTCAGACGGCGATTTTCGTCGCCCATCGGCAGATGCAGCAGGCCGACCGCGCGTTTCGGCGTGGCGGATTTGGATTTATCCCCAGGACGCACCACTAGCGTGCTGAGATAAAGATCGTGACGTTTCCAGGCTTTGTCGACCGGGATAGCGAGATCAAGCCCGTTTGCCGGTACGTCGATCTCTTTCCACCACAGCGGCCCTTCGCTGGACTCAATCATCGCATAGCCCTTGCCTGCTGCCGGCGCGGCAATGTGCAGGTTGATGGTATCGCCAGGCTGATAGGCTGGCTTATCCAGCTTCAGCGTCACGCGGTCAGGGCGTGCAGCCCCGGTGCCGTCGCTGTTATCCTGCCAGCTGTAGCCTGCCCAGAAGCGCACGCTGCTGACCATCTCATCAGGTGCTTTAACTTCCAGACGATAAGAGCCCCACTCCACCGGGAAGGTGACTTTACCCGTCTCGTCGGCTTTGAGCGTCAGCTCCTGCTCGCCTTCAACCAGATCTTTCTGATCGAACTGAGACTGCCAGCCTTCGCTCTCAGACCAGTTCCAGAAGTAGTCACGGCGCTCGCGGATCAGGCGTACCTGTAACCCGGAAACCGCCTTTTTCGCTCCGCTGGCATCGGCGTAAACAATGTCGAAGCTGGCATTGCCGTTCTCGTCAACAATCGGCTGGTTGACGGTGGTATCGGTGCGGTAGTCGTAAACGGCTTTACTGGCGAACTGAGGGCGGATACCCGGCAGCTCAGCCGCCGGCCAGATTGCCTGCTCAGCGCGACGCGTCACCGGACGACCGCCGGATTCCAGCAGGCTGGCCTGCAGGATCAGCTGCAGCGGAGAATGCACCTCTTTCCACTGGCTTTCGGTAGAAACCTGCCCACGCCCCTGCTCATCAAGCGTAAGCTGCACTTCATCCAGACTGCGGCTCAGGTTCTCCTCGGCGATATCGCCAAACTGGAAGCCCGGCAGCGCAGCCACCGCGTCACGCAGCGGACGCAGGAAAAGCTGGCCCTGCAGAGAATTACCGTTGGCTGGTGCGCCATACAGGTAATAGCCCACCACGTTAAAGTCGACGTTATCCTGCGGTGAAACCGGCGTTTTTTGTCCGCTCAGGTTGAGCGCCATGCGCTCAGGCATGAAGTCTTCGACGTGGAAATCCCACAGGCGCTGCAGGTTATCGCCCGTGTTGGCGCGGATATGCCACATGCCGGTCTGCGCCCCGCTGTCCAGCGGATAGTTAAAGCGATAGAGTCCGTTCTCTGGCTTGACGACAATCGTACGCGCGACCTGTCCATCCGGGCGCAGCACGTCAAGCTTCACGGGCTGATCCGGAAGTGGCTTACCGTCACTGTCGCGCAGTAAGCCGTTGAGGACCACCGTTTCACCCGGGCGGTAGAGATCGCGTGGGCCAAACATAAAGAATTGCTTACTGTAGCCAGGGCTACCGGCAATATCGAACTCTGCCAGATCCAGCGCAGGAAGCTTGAGGTCAAGCAGCGTGGTCTGACCGTCTTTACTGGCCAGAATCAGCGCGGCCTCTTTGTCGGTCTCAAGCTTAGCGTGGCCATCGCCGTCGCTCTTCGCCTCGGCAAGGGTCTGCCCTTTATCGTTCAGCAGCGTGACGGTCACGCCGGACTGCGCCGCACCGTTTTCCAGACTCTGGGTGAAAATATCCAGGCGGTTATGGTAACGGTGAGCGGACAGGCCAATATCGCTTAAGGTAAAGAGCGTTGCGGCGTTGCTGTAGTTGTAGTGCCCGGCCTGGTTCATGACCGCGATATAAACGCCAGACTGCTGGAGCGGTTTAATATCCTTCAGGGGCAACAGCAATTTTTCGCGCGTATTGCGCGCCGGATTAAGGTCGAATCGACCGGTGTAAACCAACTCCGCCATCTTCAGCAGGTTATCGGATTCCCAGTTGGTCAGCGAGTTACGGTACTCCCACTGGCTGACAAGGGAGGCCAGCGATTCCGGCTTCACGCGGTAAAAGTTGACATCAACATTGTTGACGTTGAGCGCCATCACCGGCAGACCTTCCACCACTTTGCCCGGCAGCAGCGAGCCGCGGCTGGCAAAACCAACGGTGGGTTCAATGTCCCGGGTGGTCAGGGCTTTTTCATAATCAATGCCAAACGTCGCCTTGTTCAGCGCCTGCAGGTCACGTTCAACGGTGACGACCAGGTTGCGGTTAGGCTCCAGATGACGCAGGCGAAGCTCTTTCAGGTTAGGCGCAAGTTCCCACGCCCCGTCAACCTTGCCGCTTTTCTTATCCACGACATGCACCGTTTTGGCGAAATCCTGATCGGGATTCAGCGGAACAGAAAAGGTCAGCACCAGCGTGGCGGCACCGTCGAGCTGGACTTCTGAGGTATCCAGCAGGGTCAGCGCTTTTCCCTGACTCTGGGCGGCAAGCTTAGCCAACGTTTCAGCATTGGGCTTTTCTGCAGCTTTCGGTGTTGATGCTGTTGATGCCGCGGGAGCCGCAGCCTGAGATTTATCGTCGCTGTTATCACAGCCGACAAGCGTAAACGTGGTAAGCAGCGCGAGAGAGATCGCGGCTAAGCGAAACGGTTTCATCCTGTGTCCCTGGCCTGAGGGGGCCTGTTGGTCGTCGTCCGGATAAGTATTATCCGCAAGTTTCGTTAATTCAAAAAGGCCAATTTTAAAATGTGGAAAGCGCCTCGCAGAACGGCATCACGTCGCTACACCGTGATGGAACCGCGATCACAGCACATGACGTCACATGTTACCTTTCACGTCATTTGTTTTTAAAACAAGAAGATAGCTGGCTAAGCTCGCCCGAAGGCTGCTAGTTTTATGACCATGACGCACCCCGAGTGCGCGGTTCAAAAAGAGAGAAAGCCATGAAACGAGCCGTGAACGCCCTACAAAATTTCGGAAAATCATTGTATGGACCGGTCCTTATCTTACCGATCGTCGGTCTGTTTATCGCCTTTGGTAACGTTCTGGGTAACGGTAATCTCGCTGAATACCTGCCGTTTTTGGGCCATCCGCTGATTCAGCATCTTGGTCAGCTTATCGCGAAATCTGCCGTGTCGGTGCTGATCAACCTGGCGCTGGTGTTTGCCGTCGGGATCCCGATTGGTCTGGCGACGCGTGATAAAGGCTATGCCGCGCTGATTGGTCTGGTGACCTTTGTGGTGTTCATCAACGCCATGAACGTCACGCTGCAGCTGCAGGGCGCGCTGGCGCCAGCGGCCCAAATGAAAGCGGCCGGGCAGACCATGGTACTGGGCGTACAGGTGCTGGAGATGGGCGTTTTTGCCGGGATCCTGACCGGGGCGCTCTCCGGCTATCTGTACAACAAATACTCCGGCGTACAGTTTAACGGCGCGATGGCGATTTACTCTGGCCACTGTTTTGTCGCCATCGTCATGCTTCCCGTCTCCATGCTGCTCGGCGTGGTGATGAGTGAACTATGGCCCTTTGCCCAGCACGGTATTAGTGCCCTGGCGCTGGCCATCAAAGGCTCCGGGCCGCTTGGCGTGGCAATCTACGGTTTCCTGGAACGTATTCTGGTCCCCACCGGCCTGCACCATCTGGTTTATACGCCGTTCCTCTATACCGAGCTGGGCGGCACGCAGGAGGTGTGCGGCACAACCTATCAGGGCGCGCGCAATATCTACTTCGCCGAAATGGCTTGTCGGGAGGTGAAGCAGCTCAGCAGCACCGTGGTGTGGGATGCGCGCGGCATCAGCAAGATGTTCGGCCTGCCTGCCGCAGCCCTGGCGATGTACATGACCGCAAAGCCGGAGCGTAAAGCCATTGCGAAAGCCATTCTGATCCCGGCGGCGCTGACCTCTCTGCTGGTCGGCGTGACCGAGCCGATTGAGTTCTCCTTCCTGTTCGTCGCTCCGCTGCTGTTCGTGGTGCACGCGGTGCTGACCGGCATCGGCATGATGCTGTTCTCGCTGCTGGGCGTTCACGCCATCGGTGCCAACGGGATTATCGACTTCATCCTCTACAACCTGCCGCTCGGCACGGAGAAGTCCAACTGGCCGGTGTACATCGTGGTCGGGCTGATCATGTTCGCTCTCTACTTCGTGGTGTTCCGCTTCCTGATCCTGCGCTTCAACATGAAAACGCCGGGCCGTGAGGATGAAGATCAAGAGACGCGCCTCTACAGCAAGCAGGAGTACCAGGCGAAGGGCAATAACGACGGGCTGGGTGAATCCATCGTGGTGGGACTCGGCGGTCGGGAAAACATTGAAGTGGTGGACAACTGCTACACCCGCTTACGCGTCACGGTGAAGGATGTCGCCATTATCGACGAGCCGCGGCTGAAGGCGACCGGCGCGAAAGGGATTATCAAACAAGGTAACAACGTTCAGGTGGTCTACGGGCTGCACGTCAAAAAAATGCGAGAAGCCGTTGAGACGTTTCTCTGAAAGGAGCTAAAGATGTTTACACCCCCATTCATTCTGTCGATTGCCGGCGGCGGCAGCACCTACACGCCGGGTATTGTGAAAAGCCTGATGGTGCGCCTGCAGGATTTCCCGCTGGCCGAAATCCGCCTTTATGACATCGACGAGGCGCGCCAGAACACCATTGCGCCGGTCGTCGAAAAGGTCATCCGCGACCACAGCCAGAGCATCAAGTTCACCGTTACCAGCGACCCTGAAGTGGCCTTCAGCGGCGCGCATTTCGTCTTCGCCCAGATGCGCGTCGGCCAGTACAAGATGCGCGAGCAGGACGAGAAGATCCCACTGCGCCACGGCGTGGTCGGCCAGGAAACCTGCGGACCCGGCGGGCTGGCCTACGGCCTGCGCACGATCCTGCCGATGGTTGAGCTTATCGATCTGGTGGATCGCTACGCGCACGAAAAAGCCTGGATCGTGAACTACTCCAACCCGGCGGCGATCGTTGCGGAGGGCGTGCGCCGGCTGCGTCCGGATGCGCGGGTGCTGAACATCTGCGATATGCCTGTCGCCGCCATGCGCAATATGGGGGCGATTCTGGGTGTCGATCGCCGCAGGCTGGAGGTGGACTACTTCGGCCTGAACCACTTCGGCTGGTTTACCCGCGTACTGGTGGACGGCGAAGACAAGCTTCCCGAGCTGCGTAAGCATATCGCGAAGTTTGGCCTGCTGACGGAAGATGCGGCCAAAACCGATCCGCAGCATTCCGATCCGTCGTGGGTAAAAACCTGGCGCAACATTAAGCCAATCATGGACAACTTCCCGGAGTATCTGCCGAACCCATATCTGCAGTACTACCTGATGCCAAACCAGATTGTGGAACACCAGAACCCGGATTATACCCGCGCCAATGAAGTGATGGACGGGCGCGAGAAAAAGCTGTTCGCCGCTGCCGAAGAATATAAGCGCACCGGGATCCTGCCTGATGCCTTCCACGTGGGCGTCCACGGCGAGTTTATCGTTGATGTCGCCTGCTCGCTGGCCTTTAACCTGCACAGCCGCCATCTGGTGATGGTGGAAAACCGCGGGGCGATTACCAACCTGCCTTACGATGCGGTGGTGGAGGTTCCCGCTTATATCACCTCCGAGGGTCCGGAACCGATTCGCGTCGGTCAGGTGCCGCTGTTCCATCAGACCCTTTTGCAGCAGCAGCTCGCATCTGAACAGCTGCTGGTAGAGGCGACTATCGAAGGCAGCTATGAGAAAGCCCTGCAGGCGTTTACCCTCAACCGCACCGTGCCGACCATGGAACACGCGAAGGCGATTCTGGATGAAATGATTGAGGCCAACAGCGACTACTGGCCAGCGCTGCAAAAAGCCTGGCAAGACGGCGAACCGGTGAAAAAATAGGGGCTTGCTCGCGAGTTGAACGTGGTTTGCTTGTCGGTGTCAGAAAAAACACCGACAATCCTTTTTTACGGAAAAGAATGGAGGCAACCCATGTCCACCTCATATTTTGTCGCCGCCGACTGGCTGATTGAGCACGGCGACGATCCGGAAGTTCAGATTATTGACGCGCGTATGGCCCCTCCGGGACAAGAGCATCGTGACGTGCCCGGTGAATACCGTGCCGGGCACCTGCCTGGCGCGGTATTTTTTGATATTGAAACCCTCTCCGATCACAACTCTCCCCTGCCGCACATGCTGCCGCGCCCGGAAGCGTTTTCCGTGGCGATGCGCGAGCTGGGCGTCAGCAAAGACAAACACCTCGTTGTCTATGATGAAGGTAACCTCTTCTCCGCGCCGCGCGCGTGGTGGATGCTGAAAAACTTCGGCGTGGAAAAAGTCTCGATTCTTGCCGGCGGGCTGGCGGGCTGGAAGCGCGACGAGCTGCCGCTTCAGCAGGGTGACGTAACGCTGCCGGAAGGTGAATTCGACGCGACCTTTGACACCCACGTGGTAAAACGCCTGACCGACGTGCTGGTCGTGAGCCATGAAAAAACGGAGCAAATCGTCGATGCCCGTCCAGCGCCTCGCTTCAATGCCGAAGCGGACGAACCGCGTCCGGGGCTGAAGCGCGGCCATATTCCGGGCGCGCTGAACGTGCCGTGGGGCGATCTGGTGTTTGAGGGCGAGCTGAAAACCACCGACGAGCTGCGCGCCATTTTTGACCGTGCCGGCGTTGATTTACACCGTCCGATTATTGCCAGCTGCGGCTCCGGCGTCACGGCCTGCGTGGTGATCCTGGCGCTCTCCACGCTCGGCGCGAACGACGTCACGCTATACGACGGCGCCTGGAGCGAATGGGGCGCGCGCGACGACCTGCCGGTTGAACCGGCGAAATAATGGATAATCGCCTGGCCACGCTGTTAACGCGCGGAGCGTCACTGACCCGCGCGGAGTATCGCGTCCTCGCCCACCTCACGGAGCATCCGCTGCTGGTGGGCAATATTACGGTTCGCGAGCTGGCGCAGGCGACGTTTGTTTCTACCGCCACCATCATGCGGCTGTGCCAGAAGCTGGGGTTCAGCGGCTTTAGCGAGTTTATCTGGCACTGCAAGCAGCTGCTCTCCGACACGCCGCATATTGCCGCTCAGGGGCAGTCGCTTCCTGAACTCCCGGCGCTGTTTAACCAGTTTATCGCCAACTATCAGCACACCTTCCAGTGGGTCACGCAGGAAAAACGCCAGCAGTTTGCCGACCTGCTGCGCCAGAAAGAGAGCTTCTTTCTCTACGGGGCCGGGTTTTCCTATCTCTTTGCGGAGTACCTGACCAAGAAGCTGCAGGTGCTGGGCAAAACGGCGTTTATCTCCGGGCCGGGGGACAGCCGGAATATTTTCCTCAGCAACGCCGCCCGCTATCAGGTGTTTATTGCCGTCTCGCGCAGCGGCGAAACGGAGCAGGTGCTGGATAAAGCGCGAATTGCCAAAAACGTTGGCATGACCATCGTCGCGTTTACCCGCGCCTCGGCCAACACGCTGGCGGGGATGGCGGACGTGCATTTTGCCCTCTATGACGAAGCGGTACACTTCGCCGCCGAAGCCGCGGGGGTGACGTCGTTTGAGTCGAATCTGGTGCTGCTGATGGATTTACTGCTGCTGGAAGCAACGGGGTGATATTCACCCCGCCGTAATCAGATGATGCGGTTGGTTTTGAGATCGCGCAGGAAGCCGCCCCAGCGACGCTCGTAGAACGGGGTGATGTGCTCGGTAATAAAGTGGCTGATGCCCTTCTCGCCGTTCTTCACCTGGCAGATATCAATCGGCTCATCGCCCGGCAGCGTGTCGGTCGCCACGCTTCCCGCCGCCTGAATGATTTCGTCGATATCGCCGTCCGCCTCAATACCAATCAGCAGAACCGGATGCTCGTCCGCACGCTCTTTAATGGAGCAGAGAAACGCGCGTCTAACCGGTTTCAGGGTTTTGAACAGCGTCGTCAGGGAATCAATCATCTGCGCGGGCGGCTCGGCCACTTCAGACAGCAGCAGCGTTTCGCCCCCTTCCAGCACTTCCTGGGTGCTGAGCGGGTTGCCCTCTTCACCTATCAGATGGCTGATTTCACGCGGCGTAAACTCTTTCCCGGTCGGCAGCTTCGCGTTAAGGAACAGCGTCTGGCCCAGCGTCATTTCAAACAGGGTACGCACCGGCATCACTACGAACGCCTGTTCGTCTTCTACCGCTTCCTGCAGGGCTTCCAGCGAGGTAAAGAACGGGATCACCGAACTGCCGTCGTCTTTCTCCCAGTGCAGCAGATCCAGCGCGCTGTCTTCGACAACCTGCTCACCTTCCGCGGCAGTGCCAGGCACCCAGACGGTGGATTCCAGCAGCGTGCGGAAAAATGCCGGACGGTGGGCGGGCTCGGTCGCCGCCTGCTCCAGCAGGGTTTCTAATTCGTTTTTGGTTTCGGACATAACAATTCCAGATGATGCATTTCCCCCTCTCCCCCTGGGAGAGGGGGAGAGGGCAATAACGATTACTCAGCCGTCAGCAGGTTCGCCACGGTACGCACGCCCAGACCGGTCGCGCCCGCGGACCACTGCTCAACCGCCGCTTTACGGTAGGTTGCGGAGCAGTCAATGTGCAGCCAGCCTTCGTGGTAGTTCTCAACGAAGTGGGACAGGAAGCCTGCCGCCGTGCTTGCACCCGCCGGGTACGCCGCGCTCGCGGTGTTGTTCAGCTCGGCAAAGTTGGACGGCAGCTGGCTGCGGTGGAACTCGGCCAGCGGCAGACGCCAGAACGGCTCGTTTTCCGCAGCGGCGCTTGCCAGCAGGCGAGCGGCCAGCTTGTCGTCGAAGCTGAACAGCGCGTGGTAGTCGTTACCCAGGGCGGTTTTTGCCGCGCCGGTCAGGGTCGCCATGTCGATAATTAGCTCTGGCTTCTGGGCAGACGCGTCGATCAGGCCATCGGCCAGCACCAGACGGCCTTCGGCGTCGGTGTTCATCACTTCGACGTTTTTGCCGTTGCGGTAGCGAATGATGTCGCCCAGCTTGAAGGCGTTACCGCTCACCATGTTGTCCGCGCAGCACAGATACAGCTTCACGCGCTTGTTCAGACCGCGAGTGATGGCAAACGCCAGCGCGCCGGTGATGGTTGCCGCGCCGCCCATGTCGGACTTCATGGAGTCCATGAACGCGCTCTGCTTCAGGCTGTAGCCGCCGGTGTCGAAGGTGATGCCTTTCCCGACCAGGCAGGCAAAGACCGGCGCCGCTTTATCGCCGGTTGGGTTGTAATCCAGAGCCAGCAGGACCGGAGGGCGCTCGGAACCACGGCCCACGGTGTGGATGCCCATGTAATTCTGCTCGCGCAGGTCTTCACCTTTGGTAATGCGATAGGACATCTTGTCGCCGGCCACGCCGCACAGCAGGTCAACCGCGCGCTGCGCCAGCTGCTCCGGACCAAGCTCTTCCGCCGGGGCGTTGATGGTGTCGCGCACCCAGTCGATGATTTGCAGGCGGCTTTCCAGCTCTTTCTGACCGGCTTCGTCGAGGTTCGCCCACTCAATTTTGCGGGTGCCTTTCGGCCCTTTGTAGCCTGCCCAGAATGCCCAGCTGCGGTCGGTGTCCCAGCCTTCGCCTTCCAGGGAGACATGCTTAATGCCCAGGCCGTCAATTTTACGCGCGGCGCGCTGGATCAGACCCAAATCGTCGTTGCCCGTCAGGTGCAGGGTTATGCCGTCATTGTTGATGCTGTAGCTGGCTTTCTCGCCCCAGCGCGCGTCGGCGGGCTGCGTCGAGAGCGTAATCTTCATCGCTTCGGTCATTTTATTTTTCCTTATTAGCAACTAGCAAACGGGCCGCCTGAAGGCAGCCCGTTATGTTTTTTATTCTGCTTCATCTAACCAGACTAACAGAATCGCCTCCAGAATTTTTTCATTGGATGCGTTTGGATCGTCGTCGAAATCCTCTAAATCGCAGATCCACTGATGCATGTCGGTGAATCGTACGGTCTTCGGATCGAGATCCGGGTTCGCGTCGTAGAGCGCTTCGCCGATTTCACGGCTGTCTGTCCACTTCAGGCCCATATCAATGCTCGCGTGCGTGGTTGATGGTGTAGCGTGGGAACTCCACGACCAGATCTTCATCGGTCACCGCCGCCTGGCAGCTCAGGCGGCTGTCAGGCTCCAGACCCCATGCTTTATCCAGCATGTCATCTTCGTCTTCGGTGCTCTCAGCGAGAGAATCAAAACCTTCACGCACGATGCAGTGGCAGGTGGTGCAGGCACAGGATTTTTCACAGGCGTGTTCCACTTCGATACCTGCACGCAGGGCAACATCGAGAATGGTTTCACCGGTCTTCGCTTCCAGAACAGCGCCATCCGGACAGAGGTCCGCATGAGGCAAAATAACAATCTTTGGCATATTAAACCTCGTCCACGGACTGGCCTTTCAGCGCGACGCGGACAGATTTGTCCATGCGGCGAGCAGCAAAGTCCTGGGTTTGTTTATCAACGTTTTTAATGGCTTCTTCTATTGCGTCAGCGTCATTGCCTTCTGCTACTGCGCTTAAATGCGCGGCAGCGTCGTCAATCACCTGGCGCTCAGCGTCGCTTAACAGCGCGGCATCGGCAGCGAGCGCGCCGTTCAGGCTCTCCAGCACGCGGGCCGCTTCAACTTTTTGTTCAGCCAGCATACGCGCCTTCACATCCTGCTCGGCGTAGCTCATTGAGTCCTGAATCATGGAGGCGATTTCGCCATCGGTCAGGCCGTAGGACGGCTTCACCTGGATGGACGATTCCACGCCGGTGGATTTTTCCATCGCCGTGACGCTCAGCAGACCGTCCGCATCCACCTGGAAGGTGACGCGAATATGCGCCCCACCCGCAGGCAGCGCCGGAATGCCGCGCAGCGCAAAGCGCGCCAGAGAGCGACAGTCCTGCACCAGCTCGCGTTCGCCCTGCATTACGTGGATGGACATCGCGGTCTGGCCGTCTTTGAAGGTCGTGAACTCCTGCGCGCGCGCCACCGGAATGGTGGTGTTACGCGGGATCACTTTCTCCACCAGGCCGCCCATGGTTTCTAAACCCAGCGACAGCGGGATGACGTCCAGCAGCAGCATTTCGCTGTCCGGCTTGTTGCCGACCAGAATATCGGCCTGGATTGCGGCGCCCACGGCAACCACTTTGTCCGGGTCGATGGAGGTCAGCGGCGTGCGGCCAAAGAATTCGCCCACGCGCTCGCGCACCAGCGGCACGCGGGTCGAACCGCCCACCATGACCACTTCCAGCACCTCGTTCGCCTCAACGCCCGCATCTTTCAATGCGCGACGGCAGGCCAGCAGGGTGCGCTTCACCAGCGGGGCAATCAGATCGCTGAACTGGTCGCGGGTGATCTCACCCTGCCAGCCCGCAACGTTTACGGTAACCGTCTGCGCATCGCTCAGGGCGATTTTGGCGTCAATCGCCGCATCCAGCAGTTCACGCTGGACGCGCGCATCGCTGCGATCGCTGATGCCCGCCTGCTCGCGAATGTAGTCCGCCAGCAGATGGTCGAAGTCATCGCCGCCCAGCGCGGAATCCCCGCCGGTCGCCAGCACTTCAAACACCCCGCGGCTCAGGCGCAGGATCGAGATATCAAAGGTACCGCCGCCGAGATCGTAAACCGCAATGACCCCTTCCTGACCGGAGTCGAGGCCGTAGGCAATCGCCGCCGCCGTCGGTTCGTTCAGCAGGCGCAGCACGTGCAGGCCCGCCAGACGCGCGGCGTCTTTGGTGCCCTGACGCTGTGCATCGTCAAAATAGGCCGGAACGGTAATGACTACGCCGTCCAGATCGCCGCCGAGCGTCGCCGTCGCGCGCGCCGCCAGCGCTTTGAGGATGTCGGAGGAAACGCGAATCGGGTTCAGCAGACCGGCCGCGGTCGCAATCATCGGCAGGCCGTTTTCACTGGCCTGCAGCTGATACGGCAGATGCGGATAGCGGGTCTGAATATCGGTCAGAGAGCGGCCCATCATGCGCTTCACGGAGCTGATGGTGTTGGCCGGATCGCGCGCGGCGTTGGCGCGGGCGTCATAGCCGACCGCGTGACCCTGCTGCTGGTAGTGGACCACGGAAGGCAGCAGATGGCGGCCCTGCTCGTCAGCCAGCGTTTCCGCCTGGCCGCTGCGCACGGTCGCCACGAGGGAATTGGTGGTGCCCAGATCGATACCCACCGCCAGACGACGCTGGTGCGGTGCGGCACTTAAGCCAGGCTCACTAATTTGTAATAAGGCCATAATTGCTTCCGAAATTAAAAATCGAGCAGCTTTTCTTCGAGTTGTTCAGCACTGCTTCGCAGTTTATCGAGAAAACGGAGTTTGCGCACAGTGTCTGCCGCCGCGTCCCAGGTCTCGTTGTTCAGTTGCTCCACCATCTGCTGATGACGGGTATCGAACATGCCCTTCACGCGCGTGATGAAGCTTTCCAGACGCGCTTCGTCTTTGGCCTGTTCAATTTCATCCAGCTCTTCGCGAAGCTCCAACTGCTCCATCAGAAACGCCGTGTCACGCACGGTGTGCTGTTCGCTTGCCAGATCGAATCCGTGGAGCGAGAGCAGATATTCAGCGCGCGCCAGCGGATGGCGCAGCGTCTGCCAGGCCTGGTTGATGGTGGCAGAGTGGGAAACCGCAGCCAGCTGTTCTGCCTGAGTACCACTCGCGAATTTATCCGGATGGTACTGACGCTGAAGATCCTGAAAACGGATCGTCAGCGCC
Source organism: Enterobacter sp. HG048 (assembly GCF_024702055.1). NCBI lineage: Bacteria > Pseudomonadati > Pseudomonadota > Gammaproteobacteria > Enterobacterales > Enterobacteriaceae > Enterobacter > Enterobacter sp. HG048. The sequence goes on along the minus strand of NZ_JANLIZ010000019.1, from coordinate 50,720 downwards.
TGGAGATCAATCGGGTATTGAGCGGGTAGTCCGAAGAGAGTGAAGTAATCCATAACAATCTCAGGGGTAGCCTGTTAGAACAAACCCCACGCGCAGCAGGTAAGCCACGGTGGGGTTTCGGATGACGCGCGGTTAAACGTGGAAGCTTTCGCCGCAACCACACTCGTCTTTGACGTTCGGGTTCGTAAATTTGAACCCTTCGTTCAGGCCTTCTTTAACGAAGTCCAGCTGAGTGCCGTTGAGGAATTGCAGGCTTTTGCCATCGACCACCACCTTCACGCCCTTGTCTTCGAACACAGTGTCATCAGACGCCGGTTCATCAACAAACTCCAGTACGTAAGCCATACCAGAACAGCCGGAGGTACGTACGCCCAGTCGCAGGCCAAAGCCTTTACCACGGTTCGCCAGAAAAGAGCTTACTCGCGCGGCAGCGCTGTCGCTAAGGGTAATCGACATACTCAAACCTCAATTATTTTGCTTCACGTTTGCTTTTATAGTCCGCAATAGCGGCTTTGATCGCGTCTTCTGCCAGAATTGAGCAGTGAATTTTCACCGGTGGCAGTTCGAGTTCTTCAGCAATATCCGTGTTCTTAATTGCCTGTGCTTCGTCCAGAGACTTGCCCTTCACCCATTCGGTCACCAGGGAGCTGGACGCGATAGCAGAACCGCAGCCGTAGGTCTTGAAGCGCGCGTCTTCAATGATACCTTCATTGTTGACTTTAATCTGCAACTTCATCACGTCGCCACACGCCGGTGCGCCGACCATGCCGCTACCAACAGATTCGTCGCTGTTGTCAAATGAGCCAACGTTGCGCGGGTTCTCGTAATGATCGATGACTTTTTCGCTGTATGCCATGATTGAATTCTCCTTATGTACCGATTAGTGATGTGACCATTCAATGCTGTTCAGATCCACGCCCTGCTTGAACATTTCCCACAGTGGAGAAAGGTCGCGCAGACGGCCGATGGAGTTGCGAACCAGCTTGATGGTGTAGTCAATCTCTTCTTCGGTAGTGAAACGACCTAAAGAGAAACGGATAGAGCTGTGCGCCAGCTCGTCGGTCATGCCCAGCGCGCGCAGCACGTAGGATGGCTCCAGGCTTGCAGACGTACAGGCAGAACCGGAAGAAACGGCCAGGTCTTTCAGCGCCATGATCAGCGATTCGCCTTCAACATAGTTGAAGCTGACGTTGAGGATGTTCGGCGCGCCCTGCTCGAGATCGCCGTTCAGATACACTTCTTCCATATCTTTCACGCCGTCCCACAGACGGTTACGCAGCGTGCGCAGGCGTGCCATCTCGGTTTCCATCTCTTCTTTCGCAATGCGGTACGCTTCGCCCATGCCCACGATCTGGTGAACAGGCAGCGTGCCGGAACGCATACCGCGCTCGTGACCGCCGCCGTGCATCTGTGCTTCGATGCGGATACGCGGTTTACGACGAACGTACAGCGCACCGATCCCTTTCGGGCCATAAATTTTGTGGCCGGAGAAGGACATCAGGTCCACTTTCAGCTGGCTCAGATCAATAGGCAGTTTGCCCACGCTCTGGGTCGCGTCAACGTGATAGATGATACCGCGCGCGCGGCACATTTCGCCGATGGTCGCGATGTCCTGAACGACGCCGATTTCGTTGTTAACGTGCATGATAGAAACCAGAATGGTGTCATCACGCATGGCCGCTTCGAGCTCTTTCAGGTCGATGATCCCGTTGCTCTGTGGCGCCAGGTAAGTCACTTCGTACCCTTCACGCTCCAGCTGGCGGCAGGTATCCAGCACGGCTTTGTGTTCGGTTTTGCTGGTGATGATGTGCTTGCCTTTTTTCTGATAAAAGTTGGCTGCACCTTTGATCGCCAGGTTGTCGGATTCGGTCGCACCGGAGGTGAATACGATCTCACGCGGGTCGGCACCCACCAGGTCGGCAATCTGATTACGGGCGATATCAACCGCCTCTTCAGCATGCCAGCCAAAACGGTGTGAACGGGAAGCTGGGTTACCAAAGTTTCCGTCCAGGGTCAGACACTGCATCATTTTCTCGGCAACACGCGGGTCCACCGGCGTGGTTGCGGAGTAATCGAGATAAATCGGTAATTTCATTGCTCTTTAAACTCCGTACATCGCTTCAATGCAAGGAATCAGGCAACCGGCTGGATGTACGACCGAGTACGCGGGGCGTGACCGCCCCGGCCTGATTCTGAAATCTTTATCGTTTTATTACGCGCGCAGTTTGACGTCGATAGCGTCCTGCGCGCGGGTGCTGCGTTGGGAATCCTGACCGTGCTGACGGCCCGATACGTCCAAAACTTCCTGGTTATTCACCAGCTCACCGAGGGTGATGTTGTTCAGGAAGCCGGTCAAACGGTCGCTCAGATCGCGCCACAGCGCGTGGGTCAGGCACTTATCGCCGCCCTGGCAGCCGCCTTTCCCCTGGCAACGGGTCGCGTCAACGGATTCGTCAACTGCGCTAATCACTTCACCAACTGCAATACTGCCCGCGTCTTTACCCAGCAAATAACCGCCGCCTGGGCCACGAACGCTGGAAACCAGTCCATTTTTACGCAGTCTGGAGAACAGCTGTTCCAGGTAAGAGAGGGAGATCCCTTGTCGTTCAGAAATATCAGCCAACGGAACCGGGCCCGCTTCGGAGTTGAGCGCAACGTCCAGCATCGCGGTCACGGCATAACGCCCTTTAGATGTCAGTCTCATGTCTTACTTAACCTCAAACTCGCCCCTGCCCGGGGTTTTTTATTGTAAAATGGGGGTATTGCATAGCAGGGCCAAGTCTGACATTCCTGACTAAAATGGTCAACTATTTACTTGACTGTTTTAGTCAGGTATTTAACGTTCCGTGCCTTCATAACCCAGGTGCGGCCTGATGCCCTCACCCCAGCCCTCTCCCGCGAGGAGAGGGGGAAATCGACACTACTCTTTATTCTTCTGCTCAATCGACGCCAGAATCCCGCGCAGGATGTTCAGCTCCTGGCTTTCCGGGCGCGCGCGGGTAAACATGCGGCGCAGCTTGTTCATCACCTGGCCCGGGTGGCCTTCACGAATAAAGCCGGTTGAGAGCAGCGTCTGCTCCAGGTGACCGTAGAAGCGCTCAAGATCGTCCACCAGCGGGTAGGCCGTTTCTTCTTTAGGCTCTGCCTGTTTCTCCTGCGTCGCCAGCCACGCCATACGTACCTCATAGGCGATAACCTGCACCGCCATCGCCAGGTTCAGCGAGCTGTATTCCGGGTTCGCCGCGATGGCGACGTGATAGTGGCACTTCTGCAGCTCGTCGTTGGTCAGGCCAACGCGCTCGCGGCCAAACACCAGCGCAACCGGAGCCTGTTCCGCTTCTGAGACGCTTTTCAGGCCGCATTCGCGCGGATCCAGCATCGGCCACGGCAGCGTGCGTGAACGCGCGCTCGTGCCAACAACGAGGCTGCAGCCGGCCAGCGCTTCGTCAAGGGTATCGACGATCTGGGCATTGCCGATCACGTCGCTGGCACCTGCCGCCAGGGCGATAGCCTGCGAGTCAGGTTTCACCAGCGGGTTAACCAGCCACAGGTTCGTTAAGCCCATGGTTTTCATAGCGCGGGCAACGGAGCCCATGTTGCCGGTGTGCGATGTTTCGACCAGCACGATTCGAATGTTTTGCAGCATAATTTTTAATGTCTGAATTCAGCGTCTGAAGAATATTCCGGCATATTATCATAAACGGGAGACATAATCCGATCCCACTGCTATACTCTGCGCCGATTTTCCTGTTCTTTAACATCCAGTGAGAGAGACCGATGCATCCGATGCTGACCATCGCCGTGCGCGCAGCGCGCAAGGCGGGTAATGTAATTGCCAAACACTACGAAACGCCAGACTCCGTAGAAACCAGCCAGAAAGGCAGCAATGATTTCGTGACTAACGTCGATAAAGCCGCAGAAGCGATTATTATCGAAACGATCCGCAAATCTTACCCGCAGCACACCATCATCACCGAAGAAAGCGGTGAACATGAAGGTACCGATCAGGATGTTCAATGGGTTATCGATCCACTGGATGGCACCACCAACTTTGTTAAACGCCTGCCACACTTCTCTGTGTCTATCGCAGTACGCATTAAAGGCCGTACTGAAGTCGCCGTTGTTTACGATCCAATGCGTAACGAACTGTTCACCGCTACCCGCGGTCAGGGCGCACAGCTGAACGGCTACCGTCTGCGCTGCAGCAACGCACGCGATCTGGACGGCACCATTCTGGCGACCGGTTTCCCGTTCAAGGCGAAACAGCACGCGACCACCTATATGAATATCCTGGGCAAACTGTTCACCGAATGCGCGGACTTCCGCCGTACCGGCTCTGCCGCGCTGGATCTGGCCTACGTGGCGACCGGCCGCGTTGACGGTTACTTCGAGCTGTCGCTGAAGCCGTGGGACTTTGCTGCGGGCGAGTTGATCGCACGTGAAGCAGGTGCCATCGTTTGTGATTTCACCGGCGGCCACAACTACATGTCTACCGGCAACGTCGTTGCGGGTAACCCACGCGTTGTTAAAGCCATGCTGGCAAACATGCGTGATGAACTGAGCGATGCGCTGAAGCGTTAATCCCGGTCATTCCCTCTCCCTGTGGGAGAGGGGATCCCAACTAAAACGGCCGCAATCCTCTTCCCACCGGTACCGCGCTCATCCACATCGTCACCGCCGCCACCAGCAGAATCACCCCGCCCGCCAGCGCAAGCGTTGTCCACCCTACCTGTCGCCACAGCACCGGCGTTTTATTGCCGCTCAGTTTGACCGCCAGCTGACGGAAGCTGTGAACCAGCAGCGCTAAAGACGAAATGGTGAGAGACGTCCCTGCCGCCATCGCCAGCGCGGAGAGCATTCCCCAGCCAAACACGCCTATCACCTTGCTGAACAGCAGCACCATGATTGCCCCCGAACACGGGCGCATGCCCATCGAGAGAACAATCATCAGCCGCGCGCGCCAGTCGTCACCGCTCTGCAATTGTTCCTGCGTGGGCAAATGCTGATGCCCGCAGCCGCAGCTTTCATCATGAACGTGGTGCGGCGTAAAGGTTTTGAATTTGGGTTTTTGCAGCAGCACGCGCAGCTTTTTCAGCGCCCGCCAGCAGAGGATCAGCCCCAGCACGCCCACCAGCGCGTAGCTCCCCTTCTCCAGCCAGAAACTGCTCATGTGCAGCTGGCGCGCGGGAAGCTGCAACAGCGAAAGGACCACCACGACGAGCACAATCGCCACACCGCCCTGTAGCAGCGAGGAGGCCAGCGTCAGGCCGATGCTCGATTTCAGCTTCGACGGATGGGTGGCGAGCCAGGTCGTGATGACGATTTTGCCGTGCCCCGGCCCCAGCGCGTGCAGAACGCCATAGATAAAGCTGAATGCCAGCAGAGAACCACCCGCTTTGGTCGGGTTCTCCGCCACCGCCTTCAGCAGACCGCTCATCTGCTGGTTGACCTCACGCTGCCAGATAATGCTTTTCATCATGACCTGCGGCCAGGCCTGCCATAGCCAGAGCGAACCGCAAACGGCTAGCACAAGAAAGAGCGCCAGTGGCCAGAGGTGCAGCCAGCGGCGAGGTTTTCGAACCGGAGAGGAGATCACTGACATTGTAACGTCACCTCCTGCGCGAACTGTTTACCCAACTCCATGTCCTCAGGTGGGGCATCTTCTTTATCAAGCGAGACCGCAAAGTTCAGCGTCTCCTCGCTGGGCTTCGGGGTGTGTACGCCAATTTTGCAGTTTTTTTGCAGAGCGTCCGGCAGCCGTACGTCTCCGTCTTTGTCATAGCGCATGTCGACATAGTAAGTAGGGTCAAAGGTGGAAAAACGGTACGTTTGCCCGGCCAGCGGCTGCGGATGCGCCAGCGGAAGCACAAACGTCAGCACAGCCTGATGCCCGTCACGCGTCATCCCGTATTCCGTTGGCCGGTTCAGAAATTTGACCTTCTGCCCGTTGTGCCAGAATTCCGTGAAGTAGTGCTGGCCGAGCACGTTGGCCATCACTTCCGCCGCCAGCTTTTTCCAGATTTCATCGCCAGGCTTCGCGTTTCCCGCATCATAGAGCAGATCGGCCGAGGTGATTTCATCCATCGTCCAGCGCATCTTCAGGCCGCTCAGCTGCGTGCCGTCGGTAACCAGCTCCGTCTGGAGGTCAATAAAACTGTGAGGGTGTGCGCTGGCGGTGAAGCTGATAACCGCCAAAAATAACGCCATCGCACTTTGTTTAACTGTTTGCATCAATTCCTCACGTCAAAAATTCTGTGATGTTCCCCAGCAATCCTGAGTGAAAGGCCTGCCGGCGCGCTTTTCAGCGCTCATCCTTTAGCTATTCTTATCAAACATTCACACTGGATACCCGACAGATGATGACGACGCTTGAAATTCCATCTGTGCTTTCCAGTTCGCAGCGCCGCTGCCAGGTGCTTTTGATGCTTTACCTGCCCGATGCTGCCGTCACCGCACAGAGCATTATCGCTGCCAACGGCGTGGACGACGCGATGGCACGGCAAGATATAGCCGAGACGCGCGATGAAATCCAGCGCTATCACCGGCTGGACATCGTTACGCACCACGACGGCAGCTACCGGATTGAAGGCACAGCCCTGAATCAGCGTTTATGCCTGCTGCACTGGCTGCGCCGGGCGCTGCGGCTTTGCCCGCAGTTTGTCTCGCACCAGTTTACCCCCGCATTAAAAACCGCGCTTAAACAACACGGCATTGCGCGGCCGCTTTACGATGATGCGAACCTGCGGGCGCTGATCGGCTTCTGCTCCCGCAAGCTGCAGCGCCAGTTTGAATGCCGCGACGTCCAGTTTTTACAGCTCTATTTGCAATACTGTCTCATTCAGCATCAGCTCGGAAATACGCCGCAGTTTTCTCACGTGCAGCGCAGCTGGACCCAGTCGAGAGGGGAGTATTTTACGGCCCAGGAGATCGTACGTCACTGGAAACGGCGCGTCCCGCAGGGTGCGCACGGGGATGAACAGCTGTTTCTGGCGCTGCTGTTTATGATGCTCCGCACGCCCGATCCGGTGCTTGATAAGCACCAGCAGGATCAGCGTCTGCGCCGGGCCATTGTGCGCATGGTCGCCCGTTTTCGCTCGCAGACCGGGATGAACTTCAGCGATGAGCAAGGGCTGACCGATCAGCTGTATATCCATCTGGCTCAGGCGCTGGACCGCTCGCTGTTTGAAATCGGCATCGACAATAGCCTGCCGGAGGAGATCCATCGTCTCTATCCCCGGCTGTTACGCACCACAAAGGAAGCGCTGTTTGAGCTGGAAGCGGAGTTTGGGCTGCGTTTTTCTGATGAAGAGATGAGCCTGGTGGCGGTGATTTTCGGCGCCTGGCTGATGCAGGAGACCGATCTGCACGAAAAACAGGTGATCCTGCTGACGGGAGACGATAAAGCCAGCGAGGACCTGATTGAACAGCAGCTTCGCGAGCTGACGCTGCTGCCGCTTAATATTCGCTATCTAACGCTGCAGGCTTTCCAGAAAGAGGGGGCACCGCGCGAGGCCGCGCTGGTTATCACCCCCTACCCTACCGTCCTGCCGCTGTTCTCGCCGCCGCTGATTCATGCCGTTGAGACACTGAACGCGCAGCAGCAAGAACATATTCGCGCCATGCTGGAATCATAGCGACGCGCGGGCGGCCACTTTAGGGCGAACAACGATGGCGGGTAAGGCGACAAGCGCCATCACCCAGAAGACGCCATGCCCCAGGTGCTGATAGAGGAACCCGGCAAACACCGTCATGATCGCGATACTGCCCCCCATGGCGACCGCCGAATAGACGGCCTGCAGACGAATAACGTCTCCGCCCTCGCGCGCTGCGATATAGCGCATGGCCGCCAGATGGCACACGGTAAAGGTGCCGCAGTGAAGAATTTGCGCCACGATCAGCCACGGCAGATCGGTCGTCCAGCCCATAATCCCCCAGCGCGCCACGCCGCACACGGCGGAAAGCAGCAGCAGGTCTCGCGCGCCAAAGCGACGGAATAATTTCTTGCTCAGGGCGAAAATGATGACTTCGGCCACCACGCCCAGCGACCACAGATAGCCCACGGCCGAAGCAGAATATCCCGCCCCCTGCCAGTAGATGGCGCTGAAGCCATAGTACGCCGCATGCGCCCCCTGAAGCAGACAGACACACGCCAGAAAACGCCAGCTCTGGGCCACCAGGCTCCGCCAGGCGGGCCAACCTGCGCTCTCCTGATGGCGGCTTTCCCCTTGCGGCATCACCGACGGTCGCAGCAGCATGCCCAGCAGCATCGAGGCAATACCGATACTCAGCAGGGCGAGAATGGCGCGGTAATCGTAAAGGCTGACCAGTTTCCCCACCAGCGCCGAGCCAATCACAAAGGCAATTGAGCCCCACAGGCGCACGCGGCCATAGTCCATGGTGATCTGCTTTTGCCATGTGTTCGCCAGGGCATCCGTCAGCGGTACCAGCGGTGAGAAGAACAGGTTAAAGCCGACCATCACCACCATCAGCCAGGCAAACTGGTGGCTGACCCAGAAGCAGGCAACAAAGACCAGGGTCAGCAGCGCAAGAATGCGCACGGCCTTGATCAGTAAGGAGGGATCGCTGACGCGCGGGGCAATCAGCAGGCTGCCAAGGAAACGCGCCACCAGCCCGGCCCCGAGCAGGACACCGATGGTCTCGGGCGTCAGGCCGATACCCTTAAGCCAGACGCTCCAGAAAGGCAGAAAAATGCCGTAGCTAAAGAAATAGGTGAAATAACTGAGCGCCAGCCAGCGCGTGGAATGCAAGACCATGAATCCCTCCCGAAATCGAGGCCATAGTCTGGCGAGAATATATAAATTAAGCAAGTCGATAGCCTGCTATAAATTAACGAAATTTTAACATTTCGTGCAGTCGTCTGGCTTATGGCAGGGAATGAAAATATGTATTACGTTTAAATTACTCCACTTGCAGAGGTTTTTCTGCCATGAACTCATTACGTTATTTCGATTTCGGTCAGTCACGTCACCTGCTGCTGCTAATTGGCCGCATAGCGCTTGTCGTGCTGTTTATCATCTTTGGCTATCCAAAACTGACGGGGTTTAGCGGAACCGTACAATATATGACCTCGCTGGGTACGCCGATGCCCATGCTGGCGGCTATTATTGCGGTGGTGATGGAAGTGCCTGCCGCTATCCTGATCGTGCTGGGCTTTTTCACCCGTCCTCTCGCCGTACTGTTTGTATTCTATACGCTGGGCACGGCGATTATCGGTCACCATTACTGGGATATGACCGGTGATGCGGTCGTACCGAATATGATTAATTTCTACAAGAACATCAGTATTGCTGGCGCCTTTATTTTGCTGGCGATTGTCGGACCTGGCGCCATCTCCCTGGACCGGCGTTAAGCCATAAAAAAAGGCCGCATACGCGGCCTTTTTTATTTCTGCGAAGCAGAAGAATTATGCGTATACCGGGAAGCGTGCGCAGATATCCAGAACTTTACCTTTGACGCGCTCGATAACCGCTTCGTCATTGATGTTGTCCAGAACGTCACACATCCAGCCAGCCAGCTCTTTCACTTCCGCTTCTTTAAAGCCGCGACGAGTTACGGCCGGAGAACCGATACGGATACCGGAGGTCACGAACGGGCTCTTCGGATCGTTTGGCACGCTGTTTTTGTTCACGGTGATGTTGGCGCGGCCCAGGGCAGCGTCAGCTTCTTTACCGGTCAGGTTCTTATCAACCAGATCCAGCAGGAACAGATGGTTTTCAGTACCGCCGGATACCACTTTGTAGCCACGGTTCAGGAACACTTCCACCATCGCTTTGGCGTTCTTAGCAACCTGCTGCTGATAAACCTTGAACTCTGGCTCCATCGCTTCTTTCAGCGCAACGGCTTTAGCCGCGATAACGTGCATCAGCGGGCCGCCCTGCGCGCTTGGGAATACAGCGGAGTTCAGTTTTTTGTACAGCTCTTCGTCACCGCCTTTCGCCAGGATCAGGCCACCGCGTGGACCCGCCAGGGTTTTGTGGGTGGTGGTGGTCACAACGTGAGCGTGTGGAACCGGGTTCGGGTAAACACCAGCGGCAATCAGGCCCGCAACGTGCGCCATGTCGACGAACAGGTAAGCACCGATGCTGTCCGCGATTTCACGCATTTTTGCCCAGTCAACGATGCCGGAGTAAGCAGAGAAGCCACCGATGATCATCTTCGGTTTGTGCTCTTTAGCCTGCTTCGCCATGTCTTCGTAGTCAATTTTGCCGGACTCATCAATACCGTAAGGGATGATGTTGTACAGTTTGCCGGAGAAGTTAACCGGGGAGCCGTGAGTCAGGTGGCCGCCCTGCGCCAGGTTCATACCCAGAACGGTATCGCCCGGCTGCAGGAGCGCGGTGTAGACCGCGAAGTTGGCCTGAGAGCCAGAGTGCGGCTGCACGTTTGCGTAGTCAGCGCCAAAAAGTTCTTTCGCACGGTCGATAGCCAGCTGCTCAACGATATCAACGTACTCGCAACCGCCGTAATAGCGCTTGCCCGGGTAACCTTCAGCGTATTTGTTGGTCAGCTGAGACCCCTGCGCCTGCATAACGCGAGGGCTGGTGTAGTTTTCGGAGGCGATCAGTTCGATGTGCTCTTCCTGACGTACTTTTTCCTGCTCCATAGCCTGCCACAGTTCGGCATCATAATCGGCAATGTTCATTTCACGCTTTAACATCCGCATCTCCTGACTCAGCTAACAAGTAAATTTTGGCCTGAAAAGGCAGTCCTGTTGGACAACGGGCAACAGTATAACTGATTAGTTCTGTGATAACAGGTCTTGACAAACGATTTTACGCAAACGTTTTCCTGCGCGCCACGCAAGGGTTTGAGGAATAAAGCTCTCCCCCTTTCCAGCGGATTTCTTTTCAGGTTTGTGATGCATATTTTTCATCTTGCAAAGAACCATTTACAACGCAGGGGTATTTTTTATAAGATGCATTTAAAATACATCATTAAAGTCACATCAGAAGGATGCGCTCATGCTCGACGCTCAAACCATCGCTACCGTTAAAGCCACCATCCCCCTGCTGGTGGAAACCGGCCCTAAACTCACCGCCCATTTTTACGATCGCATGTTCACGCACAACCCGGAGCTCAAAGAAATTTTCAACATGAGCAACCAGCGCAACGGCGATCAGCGCGAAGCGCTGTTCAACGCCATCGCGGCCTACGCCAGCAATATTGAAAACCTGGCGGCACTGCTGCCCGCGGTGGAAAAAATCGCGCAGAAGCACACCAGCTTCCAGATCCAGCCCGAGCAGTACAACATTGTGGGTGGCCACCTGCTGGCAACGCTGGACGAGATGTTCAGCCCGGGCCAGGAGGTGCTGGACGCGTGGGGGAAAGCCTACGGCGTGCTGGCAAACGTGTTTATCAACCGCGAAGCGCAGATCTACAGCGAAAACGCCAGCAAGAACGGCGGCTGGGAAGGCACGCGCGCCTTCCGCATCGTTGAGAAAACGCCGCGCAGCGCGCTGATTACCAGCTTTGAATTTGAGCCGGTGGACGGACAGCCGGTTGCCGATTACCAGCCGGGCCAGTATCTGGGCGTGTGGCTGAAGCCTGAAGGTTTCCCGCATCAGGAGATCCGCCAGTATTCTCTTACCCGCAAGCCAAACGGCAAAGGCTACCGCATTGCGGTGAAGCGTGAGGACGGCGGCCAGGTATCCAACTGGCTGCACAACGAAGCTAACGTGGGCGACGTGGTCCATCTGGCCGCGCCGGCGGGCGATTTCTTCATGGCCGTTGAAGCGAATACCCCGGTTACGCTGATCTCTGCGGGCGTCGGCCAAACGCCAATGCTGGCGATGCTCGATACGCTGGCGAAAGCCAACCACGGTGCGCAGGTTAACTGGTTCCACGCTGCGGAAAACGGTGACGTGCACGCCTTTGCCGATGAAGTGAAAACGCTCGGGACGTCCCTGCCGCGCTTCGCCGCGCATACCTGGTATCGCCTGCCGACGGAAGCAGACCGCGCGGCCGCACGGTTTGACAGCGAAGGCCTGATGAATTTAAGCCAGATGGAAGGGACGTTTAGCGCGCCGGACATGCAGTTCTACGTCTGCGGGCCGGTGGCGTTTATGCAGTATGCCGCGAAGCAGCTGGTGGAGCTGGGTGTGAACAAAGACAACATTAACTACGAATGCTTCGGGCCCCATAAGGTGCTGTAATGAAAAAGCCCCTCGTTCGAGGGGCTTTTTTTTCGCCGGGTGGCGGCGGCGCCTTACCCGGCCTACAAACCGTTGGCATTGTTAAATCGCGGCGTCGTCTTCTTCGCCGGTACGGATACGGATCACGCGCGCCACGTCAAAGACGAAGATTTTACCGTCGCCGATTTTGCCCGTCTGCGCGGTGCGGATAATGGTATCCACGCAGGTATCGACGATATCGTCGCTGACCACAATTTCAATTTTTACTTTCGGCAGAAAGTCGACCATGTACTCTGCGCCACGGTAAAGCTCGGTGTGGCCCTTCTGACGACCAAAACCTTTCACTTCCGTCACGGTCATCCCGGTGATGCCGACTTCCGCCAGCGCTTCACGCACGTCATCCAGTTTGAAAGGTTTAATAATCGCATCAATCTTTTTCATGGTGGGTCCTTAAACTCTTGCCTGTAAGCTGCCTCGTAATCGATTGCTCACAGTACCATACGGCATTACTCTTTAAAATCGTTTGCTTCCAGCTCGTGGCGCGACAGCAGCTTGTAGAACTCGGTGCGGTTGCGTCCGGCCATGCGCGCCGCGTGGGTCACGTTGCCTTTGGTGATCTGCAATAGCTTGCGCAGATAGTTGAGCTCAAACTGATTCCGAGCTTCCGCAAACGTCGGCAGCGCCGTGTTTTCCCCTTCCAGCGCCTGCTCTACAAGCGCATCGCTGATCACCGGTGAGGAGGTCAGCGCCACGCACTGCTCAATCACGTTCACCAGCTGGCGCACGTTACCCGGCCAGCCTGCGGCCATCAGCCGCTTCATCGCGTCGGTGGAAAACGCGCGCACAAACGGTTTATGACGATCGGCCGCCTGGCGCAGAAGATGATTCGCCAGCAGCGGAATGTCTTCCGCGCGCTCCGCCAGCGCCGGGATCTTCAGATTCACCACGTTCAGGCGGTAGTAGAGATCTTCGCGAAACTCGTTGCGGGCCATCACTTTTGGCAGGTCGCGGTGGGTGGCGGAAATAATGCGCACGTTAATATCAATGTCGCGGTTGCTGCCCAGCGGGCGAACTTTTCGCTCCTGCAGCACGCGCAGCAGTTTGACCTGCAGCGGCGCGGGCATGTCGCCAATCTCGTCCAGGAACAGCGTGCCACCTTCCGCGGCCTGGAACAGCCCTTCCCGGCTGCTCACCGCGCCGGTGAATGCGCCGCGGGCATGACCAAACAGTTCAGATTCGAGAAGCTGTTCCGGAAGCGCGCCGCAGTTAATGGCGATAAAGGCGTTTTTACTGCGCGGGCTGGCGTTATGGATCGCCTGCGCCAGGATCTCTTTCCCGGTTCCGCTCTGGCCGTTGATGAGCACGCTGACGTCGGACTGCGCCACCATCCGGGCCTGTTCAAGCAGACGCAGCATAATGGGGCTGCGGGTGACGATGGACTCCCGCCACGCTTCATCCCCCGCCGGGGCGGCATGTTCCAGCGCGCTGTCGATAGCCTTATACAGCGCGTCTTTGTCCACCGGCTTGGTCAGGAAGCTGAAGACCCCCTGCTGCGTCGCGGCAACCGCATCCGGGATCGACCCGTGCGCCGTCAGGATGATCACGGGCATACCCGGCTGCTGCTTCTGGATCTCCGCGAACAGCTGCAGGCCATCCATTTCGTCCATCCGCAGGTCGCTTATTACCAGATCGATTTTCTCGCGGCTAAGGATCTTCAGCCCCTCCAGCCCGCTTTCGGCGGTCACGACGCTGTAGCCTTCACTCACCAGACGCATCCCCAGCAGCTTTAATAGCCCGGGATCGTCATCCACCAGTAAGAGATGGGCTGGTTTACGGCTCGTCATGCTTCACGTCCTCTTGTTTCGGCGTATCGCTGTCCGGCGCAGCGGATGAACTCCCCGGCTGATATTTACGCGACGAGAGCTGCCTTTCGATATCGGTCAGGTTTTCCAGCTTACGCGTCGTGGTATCCAGCTGCGTACGTAAATGTTGCTGCTGTTGCCGCAGCGTATCAAGCTCGCTGTCGGTTGACTGCTGCAGCTTGCTGTAGCGGGAACGCTCTTCAGACAGCTGAAGCTGTAATGTCTGCCCATCGCGCCAGAGCTGGTATACCGGGCGTACCTGCACGGGAAGATTGACCACAAACGTGTCCAGCCGGGTGACATTGACGCGGCGTTCAACGGGGGTGATTTTCGCATCTGCAAGTAAAATCCCACGCTTGAACGCGTCCTGCCAGGTGTCGTCATCCAGCATCGCCGCCTTCGAGCGGGCGTCTACCGGCGCCAGACGCTGGGCGCAGTCTATTCCTCGCAGCCAGAAGAGCGGGTTGCTTTCAACGTCATGTCCTGACAGGTTCCAGATGTCGTCACAGCGGGTTGAGAGGAAGTCTGCCAGCTGGTTATCGGGCCATTTATCTTCCTGTTTATCGCTAATGGCACTTTGTGGCGCATGGGAAACACACCCTGCCAGAAATAAACAGGGCAGGCTCAGGCTAAGCGTTTTGCTGGAAAACACCGCGCGTACGGCGCGGAAAAAGACGTGTGACATACTCACCAGACATAGATTCATTTTATTGATTTTTCCGGCTCAGGGGCAGTTCAATACGGAAGCAAACATCCGAACGTTCGTCCGCGGCAATGTTTAGCTCACCCTGCATGCGTCGTATGCAGTCCCGGGCGATGCTCAAGCCCAGACCGCTTCCTTTGACCGCGCCTTTCCGCTGATGACTCCCCTGGAAAAAGGGTTCGAAGATCATGGTTTTTTCGTCATCGGGGATCGGGGTGCCGGTGTTTGCGACGTCAATAAACACCCGTGAACCATTCGTATTACTTCGGATATAAATGTTACCGGATTCAGTACCATAGTGCACCGCATTGGAGTAAAGATTATCCAGAACGCTCATCAGCAGCATGGGTTCAGCCAGGCACGCAGGCGCATTCAGCTCGACGCCGGTATGCATCATTTTAGCTCTTGCTGGCAAGCTGTGGGCGGAGATCACCATATCCACCAGCGGCTCAATCTCTACGTTTTCCAGTACGACCGCCCCGTCAGCCAGCTTGCGGTTGTAATCCAGCAGTTGCTCAATCAGCTTTTGCAGATTGCGGCTGCTGTTATCCAGGATCTCGACAATTTCTTTCTGTTCTGGCGTAAGGGGTCCTGCCACTTCGTCCGCCAGCAGCTCCGTCCCTTCGCGCATGCTAGCCAGCGGCGTTTTAAGTTCATGAGAGATATGGCGCAGAAACTGATGGCGCTGAGATTCGAGCCACGCCAGGCGCTCGGACAGCCAGATAATGCGCTGGCCGACGGATCGCAGCTCGCGCGGACCTTTAAAAGCGACCGTATCCCCGAGCGATTTCCCCTCCCCCAGACGGTTGATCATACGCTGGATGCCCTTCACCGGGCCGATGATCATGCGGGTAAAGAGCAGAACCAGCCCGAGACTCACCAGGAACAGCACCAGCGCCTGCCAGCCGAAGAACTGGCCGCGCTCGGCAATCTCCTGCTGGAGCTGCTGGCCGCGAGAGAAAATCACCGCGCGCGTAGACTGCACCATCTCGGTGTTGGCGCTGGCAAAAGCTTCGAGGCGCGCGGCAGCAACGGCATCCGGGCCGCTGTTGCTGCACTGCAGCTGCGCGAGATCGTTTAAATCCTGACGTAACGCCTGATAGAGCTTGTCGTCAGGTAAGACCCCCGCGTGAGCGTCCAGCATTTCGCTGTAGCGTTTACGCTGACTCTGATAAACCTTTTCCAGCGTCCGATCGTCAAGCACGCAATACTGACGATAGCTACGCTCCATCTCCAGCGCGGCGTTGGTCATCGCTTCACTGCGTCTGGCGTCGATGAGCGTCGTGCGGTTGGTCAAAGCCGCCTGCGCGCTCAGCGCGTTCAGGCTTTGCCACGCCTGCCAGGCAAGGATCAGCAGCGGCAGCAGGATCAGCAGGAAGGCCATCATGACGAGCTGCCGCAGGGAGCGGGGGAAAACGGGCCAGCGTTTCAACGCATTACTCTCTTAATGGGGGTTTACGCAGAGCGTAACTGAGTCTGCCCTTCAGATACAACAAAGCCGGGTAAAAACCCGGCTTTGTCATGGAATGAGGCGGTGCCTAACTCGACGTTTCGCCCTGGCCTGATAAAGCATCGCTATGATCAGTAGTTGGACGGCAGGCACCTTTTTGTGCGTCATTCGAAGTTTATGTAGCGCGTCCCGAAGGGGCTGACATAAGAAGGTGAATGAGCCACTGGTTAATATTATGCAACACCCGTGCCAGAATGCAAAACAAAATATTAACAGTTTGAAATATATGTTTTTTATTCGTTTAACGCGTTAATTATCGGTTGAATGATTTTCAGGCTAAGTGTCGCTATTAAGCAACACCTTAACGGGAACCTTTACTGCCACATATAAATCAATGATTTAAATGTCGCCTTTTGGAGACAGTTGGATTGCAGTTCTGTCGCGTAATTGCGACATAAATAAAAAAGCCCAGTGAAGCTTTCGCTTACCGGGCCTGGAAGGGTGTGGGGCTAAAACTTAACCCAGCTGCTTACGCGCGTTGCGGAAGATACGCATCCACGGGCTATCCTCTCCCCAGTTTTCCGGGTGCCAGGAGTTGCTCACGGTACGGAACACGCGTTCCGGGTGCGGCATCATGATGGTCGCGCGACCGCTTTCGCTGGTCACCGCCGTAATACCGTTGGCGGAGCCGTTCGGGTTAGCCGGGTAGGTTTCTGTCACCTTGCCGAAGTTATCGACAAAGCGCAGCGCCACCAGGCCTTTGCTTTCCAGCTGAGCCAGATGCGCAGCGTCACGCACTTCTACCTGACCTTCGCCGTGGGAAACGGCGATTGGCATCTGAGAACCGACCATCCCCTGCAGCAGCAGAGACGGGCTTTGGGTCACTTCCACCAGGCTGAAGCGCGCCTCGAAGCGGTCTGACTGGTTACGCACAAAGCGCGGCCAGGCTTCGCTGCCCGGTATCAGCTCACGCAGGTTAGACATCATCTGGCAGCCGTTACACACGCCCAGCGCCAGGGTCTGCGGACGGTGGAAGAAGGTTTCGAACTCGTCGCGCACGCGGCTGTTGAACAGGATGGACTTCGCCCAGCCTTCGCCCGCACCCAGCACGTCGCCGTAGGAGAAGCCGCCGCAGGCCACCAGCGCCTGGAAATCTTCCAGACCGGTACGCCCGGCCAGCAGGTCGCTCATGTGAACGTCGATAGCGTCAAAGCCCGCGCGGTGGAAGGCAGCCGCCATCTCAACGTGGGAGTTAACGCCCTGCTCGCGCAGCACGGCCACTTTTGGACGCGCGCCGGTCGCAATGTACGGCGCAGCGATGTCTTCGTTAATGTCGAAGGAGAGCTTCACGTTCAGGCCTGGATCCTGGTCATTCGCTTTCGCGTTATGCTCCTGATCGGCACATTCCGGGTTATCACGCAGGCGCTGCATCTGCCAGGTGGTTTCCGCCCACCACATGCGCAGCGTGGTGCGGCTTTCGCTGAACACGGCGTGACCGTCCGCTTCAATGACGAAGCGGTCGCCCTGAACGGCTTTACCCAGATAGTGCACGCAGTCTGCCAGACCGTGCTTCGCCAGAATCGCTTCAACCGCGTCGCGATCCGCCGCGCGCACCTGAATCACGGCGCCCAGCTCTTCGTTGAACAGCGCCGCCAGACGGTCTTCGCCAAGCGTTGCAATGTCGGCTTCCACACCACAGTGGCCGGTGAAGGCCATCTCTGCCAGGGTCACCAGCAGTCCGCCGTCAGAACGGTCGTGGTAGGCCAGCAGCTTACGCTGCGCCACCAGCGCCTGAATCGCGTCGTAGAAACCTTTCAACTGGGCAACGTCGCGCACGTCGGCTGGCTTATCGCCGAGCTGGCGGTAAACCTGCGCCAGCGCGGTGGCCCCCAGCGCGTTGTGGCCTTTACCCAGGTCAATCAGCAGCAGGGCGTTGTCTTCGGTCGCAAGCTGCGGCGTAACGGTGTGGCGCACGTCTTCCACGCGGGCAAACGCGGTGATCACCAGCGACAGCGGAGAGGTCATCTCGCGCTGCTCGCTGCCTTCCTGCCAGCGGGTTTTCATCGACATGGAGTCTTTGCCCACCGGAATGGTCAGGCCGAGGGCAGGACACAGCTCCTCGCCCACCGCTTTTACGGCTTCATACAGGCCAGCATCTTCGCCAGGGTGGCCGGCAGCGGCCATCCAGTTGGCGGAAAGCTTGATACGTTTGATATCGCCAATCTGCGTCGCGGCGATGTTGGTCAGCGCTTCACCGACTGCCAGACGGGCAGAAGCAGCGAAGTCCAGCAGCGCCACCGGGGTGCGTTCGCCGAGAGCCATCGCTTCGCCGTAGTAGCTGTCGAGGCTCGCGGTGGTCACGGCGCAGTTAGCGACCGGGATCTGCCACGGACCGACCATCTGGTCGCGGGATACCATACCGGTCACGGTACGGTCGCCGATGGTCACCAGGAAGGTTTTCTCTGCCACTGCAGGCAGGTGCAGCACGCGGTTGACCGCTTCTGCCACGGTGATGCCCTGACGATCCAGCGCTTTGCCCGCCGCTTTACGGGTGGTTACGTCGCGGGTCATCTTCGGCGTTTTACCGAGCAGCACGTCGAGCGGCAGATCGATCGGCTGGTTGTCAAAGTGGGTGTCGCTTAAGGAAAGGTGCTGCTCTTCGGTCGCTTCACCGATGACGGCATACGGCGCGCGCTCGCGGCGGCACAGCTCGTCAAACAGCGGCAGCTGATCGGCGGCAACCGCCAGCACGTAGCGCTCCTGGGATTCGTTACACCAGATTTCCAGCGGGCTCATGCCCGGCTCATCGCTCAGGATGTCGCGCAGGTTGAAGCGTCCGCCGCGGCCGCCGTCGCTCACCAGCTCCGGCATGGCGTTGGACAGACCGCCCGCGCCCACGTCGTGGATGAAGAGGATCGGGTTGGCGTCACCCAGTTGCCAGCAGCGGTCGATCACTTCCTGGCAGCGGCGCTCCATCTCAGGGTTGTCACGCTGCACGGAGGCGAAATCGAGATCCGCATCAGACTGGCCGGAAGCCATAGAAGAGGCCGCTCCGCCGCCCAGACCGATGTTCATCGCCGGGCCGCCCAGTACGATCAGCTTCGCGCCGACGACGATCTCGCCTTTCTGCACGTGATCGGCACGGATGTTGCCGATCCCGCCCGCCAGCATGATCGGTTTGTGATAGCCGCGCAGCTCTTCGCCGTTGTGGCTGTCCACTTTCTCTTCATAGGTGCGGAAGTAACCGTTCAGCGCCGGACGACCAAATTCGTTGTTAAACGCCGCGCCGCCCAGCGGGCCTTCGGTCATGATATCCAGCGCGGTCACAATGCGCTCTGGCTTGCCGAAATCTTCTTCCCACGGCTGTTCAAAGCCCGGGATACGCAGGTTGGAGACGGAGAAACCGACCAGACCCGCTTTTGGTTTAGCGCCACGGCCGGTCGCCCCTTCGTCACGGATTTCACCGCCGGAGCCGGTCGCCGCACCCGGCCACGGGGAGATCGCGGTCGGGTGGTTGTGGGTTTCCACTTTCATCAGGATATGCGCGGGCTCCTGATGGAAGTCATAGCGCCCTGCTTCGCGCTCGGCGAAGAAGCGGCCCACCTCGGAACCTTCCATTACCGCGGCGTTGTCTTTATAGGCAGACAGCACGTGGTCAGGGGTTTGCTCCATGGTGTTTTTGATCATTTTGAACAGCGACTTCGGCTGCTGTTCGCCGTCAATAATCCAGTCGGCGTTGAAAATCTTGTGGCGGCAGTGCTCAGAGTTAGCCTGCGCGAACATGTAAAGTTCGATGTCGTTCGGGTTACGGTTGAGCTTAACAAACGCATCCTGCAGGTAGTCGATTTCGTCTTCTGCAAGCGCCAGGCCGAGACGCAGGTTGGCGTCAATCAGCGCCTGACGGCCCTGCCCCAGCAGGTCTACGCTCTGTACCGGCGCAGGCTGATGGTGTGAGAACAGCTTCTGCGCGTCGTCGAGAGAGGCAAATACGCTCTCCATCATGCGGTCATGCAGTTCAGCCGCAACCGCCTGCCACTGCGCGTCGCTCAGGGTAGAGGCTTCCACGTAGTACGCCACGCCGCGTTCCAGACGGTTAATCTGGCTCAGGCCACAGTTGTGGGCGATGTCGGTGGCTTTGGAAGACCAGGGGGAGATGGTGCCCGGACGAGGCGTCGCAAGGATCAGTTTGCCGGTTGGCGTATGGCTGCTCAGGCTTGGGCCATACTTGAGCAGGCGTTCCAGCTGTACGCGCTCCTCTGCATTGAGGGGGGCATTCAGGTCAGCAAAATGGACATACTCAGCGTAAATATTGCTTACCGGAAGGTCGGCCGCCTGAAAACGTGCCAGCAGTTTAGTGATACGGAAGGCAGACAGTGCAGGCGAACCACGCAGAATTTCCATCATAAGTCTCTCGTCTTCGAAGCGCCGGGGCGCTTACAGTGTGCGCAAGGGGGGAAAACGGGCGTCATTATAGAGAATCCTGAGCGCCGACGAAACCGTTTGCGTCGAAATAAAATTTTAACAATAGATGTGACCTGTCTCTCTAATTGGTTGCCAAGTGGCGCAAGTTTACGCAAAATGCCGCTCATTCAATGGCAAACCTTATGATTAACATGGCTACAGCAGACTGAGGCACCGGCGTCGCAGAGAATTAACTAATTGAAAAAATTAAAGATTAATTATCTGCTCATCGGCATTGTAACGTTGCTGCTGGCAGTGGCCCTCTGGCCTTCCATCCCCTGGTTCGGCAAAGCCGAAAACCGTATCGCCGCCATTCAGGAGCGGGGGGAACTGCGCGTCAGTACCCTCAACTCCCCGCTGATTTACAGCGACATCAACGGCAAAATCATTGGCCTGGATTATGAACTGGCACAACAGTTCGCCGATTATCTTGGCGTGAAGCTCAAAATCACCGTCCGCCAGAATATCAACCAGCTGTTTGACGATCTCGATAACGACGATGCCGATATGCTCGCCGCCGGGCTGGTGTATAACAGCGAGCGCAGCAAGAACTACCAGCCTGGCCCGACCTACTACTCCGTTTCTCAGCAGCTGGTTTACCGCGTCGGGAGCCTGCGCCCGCGCTCGCTGGCTTCAATTAACGATCGGCAGCTGACGATTGCGCCCGGCCACGTGGTGATTGACGATCTGCGGGAGCTTAAGGAAAAGAAATATCCCGACCTGAGCTGGACGGTGGATCCGAAACTCGGCACGACGGAGCTGCTGGAGCAGGTAAAAGATCAGAAGGTGCCCTACACCATCGCCGATTCGGTCGCGATCAGCCTGTTCCAGCGGGTGCATCCTGAAATCGCCGTGGCGCTGGACGTCACCGACGAGCAGCCCGTGACCTGGTTTAGCCAGCTTGATGACGATCAGACCTTCTCTGCCGCGATGCTTGATTTCTTCAACACCATCAATGAAGACGGTACCCTGGCGCGTCTCGAGGAGAAGTACCTCGGGCACGGCGATGACTTTGACTACGTTGACACCCGCAGCTTCCTGCGCGCGGTAGACAGCGTCCTGCCGGACCTGCAACCGCTGTTCGAAAAATACGCCCAGGAGATTGACTGGAAACTGCTGGCGGCTATTTCGTATCAGGAATCCCACTGGGATACCCAGGCCACGTCGCCCACGGGCGTACGTGGTTTGATGATGTTAACCAAAAATACCGCGCTGAGCCTGGGCGTGAACGATCGTACCGACGCCGAACAGAGCATCAGCGGCGGCGCGCGCTACCTGCAGGATATGATGGCTAAAGTACCGGAAACGGTGCCGGAAGAAGAGCGGATCTGGTTTGCGCTGGCGGCCTACAATATGGGCTACGCGCATATGCTTGATGCGCGAGCGTTGACGGCCAAAACGAAAGGTAACCCGGACAGCTGGTCAGACGTGAAGCAGCGCCTGCCGCTGCTGAGCCAGAAGCCATGGTATAACAAGCTGACATACGGCTACGCGCGCGGACATGAAGCCTACGCCTACGTGGAAAATATCCGTAAATATCAGATTAGCCTGGTCGGGTATCTGCTGGAGAAAGAGAAAGAGGCTACGGAGGCCAAACGGCTGGCTCAAAGCTACCCGGTCGTGGCGCCGGACGAGCTTAATCGTCCGACAGCTTCAGTTCTGCCTTTTGCTGCTTTTTCTGCTGACGGCGCATTCGAAAGAAATCGCTTAATAGCCCCGAACACTCTGGTGCAAGCACCCCACCGATAGTCTTCACCTGGTGGTTCATACCCGGGTGACCCAGCACGTCCATCAGCGAACCGGCCGCACCGGTTTTTTCATCCCGCGCCCCGAAAACCAGAGTCCCGATCCGGCTGTGGACCATCGCCCCGGAGCACATCACGCACGGCTCCAGCGTCACATACAGCGTGGTATCAAGCAGACGATAGTTTTGCAGCACCAGCCCTCCCTGACGAAGCGCCATGATTTCGGCATGCGCAGTAGGATCGTGGCGGCCTATAGGACGGTTCCACCCTTCGCCAATCACCTGGTTGTTATGAACCAGCACCGCGCCCACGGGCACTTCGCCCTCGTCCCAGGCGCGTTGAGCCAGCGTCAACGCATGGCGCATCCAGTATTCATGATTGTGTTCAGGGTTGGACAAAGGCTGATACTCCAGTCGAAAAGCGGGCGGCATTATACACGCCCGTTTTAGAGAAGACTATTCGAGTTGCTGAAGTTCGCCTGATGGCGTGACGCGCCAGCGGTGCTGGCAAAAATAGAGCAGCGGGTTGTCCTGCTTGCTGTCGCTGTAGCCGCTGTACAGGCGCAGCGGCGTACCGATGCGTTTTTCCAGCTGGACCACTTTTTCATGCCCCAGGCAGCGCAGGGTCAGCACCCAGCCGCCGTAACCGCGGGCAATTTGCGTGGCGATAAGATTCACGCGCGGAAGCCAGGGGGTATCAAAGTAGACCTGCTCCACAAGCGTCTGCGGGGAGCCTGTAATCAGCCAGATGTCGGCATCGTTCGCGTCGAGATAGCTGGTCAGGCGCGCCTGTACAACAGGAAAGGCGGCAACGTGATCGCGAAACCAGTGCGCAAAATCCTTTTCGAGCTGCTTGAGCCGCGCTTCGCTGTGCCCAAACGTACATCCCCACAGCAGCAGACTCATCGGCCATCGCGCCGCCCGGCCTTTCACCAGCAGCGCGATCCCGATAACCGGTAAGAGCGGCAGCACGAGCAGCGCATTCAAAGGCTGACGCCGCAACAGGTAACGCATAAACGTTCCAAACATATCCTGCTGATGCAGCGTTCCATCCAGATCGAAAAAGACAACGCGACGCGCGTGATTTGCCAAACCTTACTCCTCTGGGTCGTTGAATCCTAATAGCCAGGTAAAAAGGAACCCGGCGATCACCGCTACTAAATAGCCTAACAGATAGAGCATGACTTTTCCGGTCACGATGGTTAATGCCAGCGGTAAACCGGAAAGCCCAAAGGTGATAACGGTGGCAACTTTCCAGTAGCTGATCAGCGCCCCGCCTACCGCACCGCCCAGACACGCGGCGAAGAACGGTTTACCCAGCGGCAGCGTAACGCCGAAAATCAGCGGCTCGCCAATACCGAGCAGGCCAACCGGGAGTGCGCCTTTTATCATTTTTTTCAGACGCGCGTTGCGGGTTTTCATCAGTACGGCAATCGCCGCGCCGACCTGCCCCACGCCCGCCATCGACAGGATAGGCAGCAGCGCGTTGTAGCCGTGAGCCTGCACCAGCTCGACGTGGATGGGAACCAGCCCCTGATGGAGCCCCGTCAGCACTAACGGCAGGAAGGTACCGGAAAGCACAGCGCCCACTAACAGGCCGCCGCGGTCAATAGCCAGAGACGCACCGTGAGCGATGGCTTCAGAGATCCACCCGCCTAACGGCTGGAGGGCCACAATCGCTACGCTACCGGTAATCAGCGTGGTCAGCAGCGGGTTGAGAATCAGCTCGATCGACCCGGGCAAAACCGCGCGCAGCCTTTTCTCGATCCAGCACATCAGGATGACCACCAGCAGCACGGCGATCACCCCACCGCGCCCGGGCTGGAGCGCCTCACCAAACAGCGTGATCTGCGCCAGCTGCGGGCTGGACAAAATGCCCGCCATGACCCCGCCCATCGCCAGCGATCCACCAAACACCTTCGCGGTATTCACCCCGACGAGAATGTTCATGATGGCGAACACAGCGCTGCCGAAGATCCCCAGAATCCCCAGCAGGTTCGGATACTGCGTGGCGAAATCCCCCACAATATCCGGTCGCTTGAGGATATTGATGATCCCGGTGATCAGGCCCGAGGCAATAAACGCCGGGATCAGCGGAATAAAGACGTTTGCCAGCTGACGCAGCGCATCGCTCATGGGGGCTTTGTATTTGGCCTTCGCCTGCGCCCTGGTGCGTTCCGCATCGTTAATCGACGCGCTCGCGTTAACGCCCATCAGCGCGCGCATGGCATCGACAACCTGCGCCGCTTTACCTGGCCCGACGATCAGCTGATGCTGCTGCCCCTGTTTCACGTAGCCGCTGACGCCGGAGAGTTGCTTCAGGCGCTGCACGTCGAGCTGGTCGTCGTTATGCACCTCGACGCGCACGCGCGTCATGCAGTTTTCGAGACGCTGAATATTTTTTTCCCCACCAATCCCCTGCAGGATATCGCTGGCGAGCGCTGCTGTTTTGTCCATAGACGCCTCTGTTAGTTTTCTAATGCTGCCCGTAAGAAGCCGCTATGTGCATCGAGTTTGGCTCTCGCGGCCGCCGCATCCAGCCCGCTCAGGATCATCAAAATGGCCGGTTTAACATCGTGATCGGTCTGCTTGAGTACCGCTTCTGCCTCTTCACGGCCTGCCCCCGTCGCCTCCATCACCATGCGGCAGGCTCTGTCCACCAGCTTGACGTTGGTGGCCTGCATATCCACCATCAGGTTCTGATACACCTTGCCGAACTTCACCATCGCGCCGGTGGAGATCATATTGAGCACCAGCTTTTGCGCGGTCCCGGATTTAAGGCGAGTGGAGCCGGTGAGCGCTTCCGGCCCGACAACTGGAGAGATAGCGATAGCGGCCACCTGCGCAATCGGGGAGCCCGGATTACAGGAGATGGCCACCGTCGTGCAGCCCGTCCGGTTGGCGTATTCCAGCCCGCCAATGACGTACGGCGTGCGCCCGGATGCCGCCAGCCCGACCACCAGATCCTTCGCGGTCAGATTCAGACCCTTCAGGTCATCCTCGCCCAGCTGTTTGTTATCTTCCGCTCCTTCAACGGCTTTGAGCAGCGCGCCGGGTCCACCGGCAATCAGCCCAACCACCAGACCGTGCGGAACCCCAAAGGTGGGCGGACATTCTGACGCATCCAGCACCCCAAGACGCCCGCTGGTGCCCGCCCCCATGTAGATAATACGGCCGCCGGCTTTAAGGGCTTCCGCCGCCGCATCGACCGCTTTCGCCACCTCGGGTAATGTCTCTTTCACTGCCTGCGCGACCAGCGTATCCTGTTGATTAAAGCGGTTAACCAGCTCCAGGGTGGAGAGCGCATCCAGATCCATGGTTTGCGGGTTACGCGTTTCAGAAACAAGTGAGCCAAGATTCATTTTTGTACCTCAAGAATTTTTAATTCATAATAATCACACTATAATGGAATATAAAATTCATTCAGGCGAGCAAAATTCGTATTTGCGCAGATAATCACATTTTCGCCAGGAGACCCTATGAACTGTTTAATTCGCATTCGCCAGCGCTATGCAGGCTTTGCCCAAAGCGACAAGAAGCTGGCGGATTTTCTGCTTTCTCAACCCGATCGCGCGCGCCATCTCAGCTCGCAGCAGCTGGCGAGTGAAGCCGGCGTGAGCCAGTCCAGCGTGGTGAAGTTTGCCCAGAAGATTGGCTTTAAGGGGTTCCCCGCCCTCAAGCTGGCGATCAGCGAAGCGCTGGTGAGTAACCCCAACCCGCAGTCCATGCCGGTGCATAATCAGATCCGCGGCGATGACCCGATGCGGCTGGTTGGCGAAAAGCTGATCAAAGAGAACGTGGCGGCCATGCACGCGACGCTCGATGTGAACACCGAAGAGAAGCTGCTGGAGAGCGTGGCGATGCTGCGCGGCGCGCGGAGGATCATTCTGACCGGTATCGGCGCGTCCGGACTTGTGGCGCGAAACTTTGGCTGGAAGCTAACTAAAATTGGGCTTAACGCCATCGTCGAGCAGGATATGCACGCCCTGCTGGCAACCGTACAGGCAATGGATCCTGACGATCTGCTGCTGGCCATCTCCTACTCCGGCGAGCGACGTGAAATCAACATGGCAACCGATGAAGCGCTGCGCGTCGGCGGTAAAATTCTGGCGATCACCGGTTTTACGCCGAATGCCCTGCAGCAGCGGGCAACGCGCTGTTTATATACCATTGCCGAAGAGCAGGCCACGCGCAGCGCGGCTATCTCGTCCACCAGCGCGCAAATGATGCTGACGGACCTGCTGTTTATGGCGCTGGTGCAGCAGGATCTGGAGCGCGCGCCCGAGCGCATTCGTCACAGCGAAGAACTGGTAAAGAAACTGGTTTGACGCGTATAATGCCCGCCCAGTTTGTGTTGTTTCTGAGAATTTCCTGATGGCGCTGTTAATTACCAAAAAATGCATTAATTGCGATATGTGCGAGCCCGAATGCCCGAACCAGGCGATTTCGATGGGCGACAGCATCTATGAGATTAACAGCGACCGCTGCACGGAATGCATCGGCCACTATGAAACGCCGACCTGTCAGAAAGTGTGCCCGATCCCGAATACCATCCTCAAGGATCCGGCCCACGTCGAGAGCGAAGAGCAGCTCTGGGATAAGTTTGTCCTGATGCACCACGCGGACAAGCTTTAACTTTCGATAATCACCGTTGCGCTGGCGTAGTGGCGTTCATCTGCGATCGTCACGTGCATGTGATTCACCCCTAGCTTTTCCGCCAGCTTTTGCGCTTCTCCCCACAAACGCAGGCTCGGTTTGCCCAGCTCATCGTTAAACACTTCGAACTGATTAAACGCCAGGCCGTTACGAATGCCGGTCCCGAAGGCTTTGGCTGCCGCCTCTTTTACCGCAAAGCGCTTTGCCAGAAAGCGCACCGGCTGCTGATGCACTTCCCAGATGGCCCACTCGTTATCGCTCAGCACGCGTCTTGCGAGGCGATCGCCGCTACGGGCGATCACCGCTTCAATACGGGCTATTTCAACGATATCGGTGCCTAAGCCCAGAATGGCCATTACTGACGCGCTTCCTGCATCAGACGTTTCATTTCTGAAACCGCCTCTTTCAGTCCGCTCATCACCGCACGGCCAATGATGGCGTGGCCGATGTTCAGCTCGTGCATTTCCGGCAGGGCGGCAATGGGCTTCACGTTGTGGTAGGTCAGGCCGTGACCGGCGTTAACCTTCAGGCCCAGGCTTGACGCGTACGTGGCCGCTTTGGCAATACGCTCCAGCTCTTTCGCCTGTTCGGCGTCATTTTTGGCATCGGCATAGCAGCCGGTGTGGATTTCGATATACGGCGCGCCCACGTCGGCCGCCGCTTTAATCTGGGCGAAATCGGCGTCGATAAACAGAGAAACCAGGATACCGGCATCCGCCAGGCGCTTGCAGGCATCGCGCATTTTGTCGAGCTGACCGGCCACATCCAGACCGCCTTCGGTGGTTACTTCCTGGCGTTTTTCCGGCACCAGGCAGCAGAAATGCGGCTGGGTCTCGCAGGCAATGGCCAGCATCTCTTCGGTGACCGCCATCTCCAGATTCATACGGGTGTCCAGCGTCTGACGCAGAATGCGCACGTCGCGATCGGTGATATGGCGACGGTCTTCGCGCAGGTGAACGGTAATGCCGTCGGCGCCAGCCTGTTCAGCGATAAACGCTGCCTGAACCGGATCGGGATACGCCGTGCCGCGCGCATTACGCAGCGTGGCGATGTGGTCGATGTTGACGCCTAACAGTAATTCAGCCATGACAATCCTCGGTTTTCTTTTCGATTCTGTGTTCTAACGTTTCGGCACAAACTGCCTGAATAATTCGCGGCTCTTTAAGGGCTTGCCGCCAAGATACGGCTTGAGGGCAATCCGGGTAAAGCGTTTTGCTGCGCGCAGGGTATCCTGATCGGGAAACTCGCGCTCATACAGCGCCCGGAGCTGGCGCCCGGTAAAGGTGCTGTTGTCGATCACGATACTGGCAATGAAACCCTTTTCTTCACGGTAGCGGTAGGTCATGGTGTCTTCTACCTCGTCCCCGCTGCCCGCGCAGTGCAGAAAATCTACGCCGTATCCGAGGTGACCCAGCAGCGCCAGTTCAAAACGACGCAAGGCGGGTTCGGGCGTGCCGGATGCGCCAGCCAGCGCCTGGATACAGTGCAGATAATCGAAGAAAAGTTCAGAGAAGCGGGTCTCATGCTCAAGAACCCGTGAGATGAGTTCGTTGACATACAGACCGCTGTAGAGCGTGATGCCGGAAAGAGGAAGCGCCAGAGAGACGGCTTCGGCACTGCGCAGGGTTTTCACTTCCCCTCGCCCACCAAAGCGTACCAGCAGCGGCGTGAAAGGCTGTAGAGCACCTTTCAGGTTAGAACGTTTGGAACGTGCGCCTTTCGCAACAAGGCGCACGCGGCCCGACTCTTCCGTGAAGACGTCCAGCATAAGGCTGGTTTCGCTCCAGGGACGACTATGCAGGACAAAGGCGCGCTGCCATCCATCCATATGCTCGTCGTCTTAAGTTACTGGTCTTCGCCGTAACCGAGGCTGCGCAGAGCACGCTCATCATCGGCCCAGCCAGATTTCACTTTCACCCATAGTTCGAGGTGAACCGGCGCTTCGAACATGTCCATCATGTCCTTACGGGCTTCAATGCCGATGGTTTTGATCTTGGCCCCTTTGTTGCCGATCACCATCTTCTTCTGCCCTTCGCGCTCAACGAGGATCAGGCCGTTAATGTCGTAGCCACCGCGCTCGTTGGCCTGGAAACGCTCGATCTCCACCGTCACAGAGTACGGCAGTTCAGCGCCCAGGAAACGCATCAGCTTTTCACGGATGATTTCAGACGCCATAAAGCGCTGAGAGCGATCGGTGATGTAGTCTTCCGGGAAGTGGTGAATCGCTTCCGGCAGATGCTTACGCACGATGCCCGCGATGGTATCCACGTTCAGGCCGGTCTCAGCAGACAGCGGAACGATGTCGAGGAAGTTCATCTGGCTACCAAGCCACTGCAGATGCGGCAGCAGGTCGGCTTTTTCCTGCACGTTATCAACTTTGTTGACCGCGAGGATGACCGGCGTTTTGCCGTCACGCAGCTTGTTCAGCACCATCTCGTCGTCCGGCGTCCAGCGGGTGCCTTCCACAACGAAAATCACCAGCTCTACGTCGCCAATCGAGCTGCTCGCCGCCTTGTTCATCAGGCGGTTGATGGCACGCTTCTCTTCCATGTGCAGGCCCGGGGTATCGACGTAGATCGCCTGATACGCGCCTTCAGTATGGATGCCGACGATGCGGTGACGCGTGGTCTGCGCCTTACGCGAGGTGATGGAAATCTTCTGCCCAAGCAGATTATTCAGCAGGGTGGATTTGCCAACGTTCGGACGTCCGACGATGGCAATAAATCCGCAATAGGTTTTATCTTCGCTCATTCCAGCTCCAGCATTTTTAACGCCTGTTCGGCGGCAGCCTGTTCAGCCTTACGACGGCTTGAACCTGTGCCTACCACCGGTTCACTCAGGCCACTGACCTGGCAATGGATGGTAAATTCCTGATCGTGCGCTTCGCCACGCACCTGCACCACCAGATAAGACGGCAGCGGCAGATGACGACCCTGCAAATATTCCTGCAGACGCGTTTTCGGATCTTTTTGTTTATCGCCCGGGCTGATTTCGTCCAGACGGGTCTGATACCAGTTCAGGATCAGCTTTTCTACGGTCTGGATATCGCTGTCCAGGAACACACCACCAATTAATGCTTCGACCGTATCGGCAAGAATAGATTCACGACGGAAGCCGCCGCTTTTCAGTTCACCCGGCCCAAGACGCAGACATTCGCCCAGCTCAAACTCGCGCGCGATTTCCGCAAGGGTATTACCCCGAACCAGCGTGGCACGCATGCGGCTCATATCCCCTTCATCCACACGCGGGAAACGGTGATAAAGCGCATTCGCAATCACGAAACTTAAAATAGAGTCGCCTAAAAACTCGAGACGCTCATTATGTTTGCTGCTGGCACTGCGGTGGGTTAATGCCTGTTGCAACAACTCCTGATGATGAAAAGTGTAGCCCAGCTTCCGTTGAAGCCGATTAATTACGATGGGGTTCATGCGATACCAATAAATGAATGCGTCAAAAATGCAGCACACGAAACCGACCTGAGAAAACCAACGCGGTTTCGTGTGCCGTGGCACCCTTGCAGGGCCAACCTTAAACTTCGGGGGAATATTCTATACACAACGACAGGGGATGTCGTTAGTTCGAAGAGATTTATCGTGGAAATAATTCACGCAGCCGCTAATTAAAGCGGCTACGCGTTCATTTGTTGAGAATTAATGGATTCCGCCAATACGATTGAGGCGTACACCGGTCGGCCATTCGCCTTCCTGCTTCTCAAAACTCATCCAGATGGCGGTGGCTTTGCCGACCAGATTCGCTTCCGGCACAAAGCCCCAGTAACGGCTGTCCGCAGAGTTATCGCGGTTGTCACCCATCATGAAGTAATGTCCTGGCGGTACAATCCAGCTCGCCAGCTGCTGGCCCGGCTGGCGATAGTACATACCCAGCTGATCCTGCGCGATTGGCACGGTGAGGATTCGGTGCGTCACATCGCCCAGCGTCTCTTTGCGCTCAACCAGACGGATGCCGTCCTCTTTGGTTTCACCTTTCGGTACCTGGAAGAACCCGCTGGTCGCTTCGCCGCCGTTACGACGGGCAAAGGTCTGCACAAAATCACTTGGCTCAACGTTTGAGTAAGTGATTGGCAGCGCGTTTTCACATGCGGTACCGGAGCTGCAGCCCGGCTGAACGGTGACTTCTTTCGCAACCGGATCGTAAGTCACTTTATCACCCGGCAGACCTACCGCGCGCTTGATGTAGTCCAGGCGCGGATCTTCCGGATATTTGAACACCACGATGTCGCCACGTTTCGGATGACCGGTTTCGATCAGCGTTTTCTGGTAGATAGGATCTTTAATGCCGTAGGCAAACTTCTCTACCAGAATAAAATCACCAATCAGCAGCGTTGGCATCATTGAACCTGATGGGATTTGGAACGGCTCGTAAATAAACGAACGTACCACCAGCACAATCGCCAGCACCGGAAATACCGAAGCGCCCGTTTCCAGCCAGCCCGGTTTCGGGCCGACTTTCTTCAGGGTTTTCGCGTCAATCCCATCTCCAGTGGCTGCCTGAGCGGCAGCCTGACGTTCACGACGTTTTGGGGCGAAGATAAACTTATCCAGACACCACAACAGACCTGTCACCAGGGTAGCAATGACCAGGATCAGGGCAAACATGTTCGCCATGCCAACTCCTTAGGGTTATTTGCCGTCTTTACCAACATGAAGGATGGCAAGGAATGCTTCCTGCGGCAGCTCGACGTTACCGACCTGCTTCATACGCTTCTTACCTTCTTTCTGCTTCTGCAGCAGCTTTTTCTTACGGCTGACGTCACCGCCATAGCACTTCGCCAGAACGTTTTTACGCAGCTGTTTCACGGTTGAACGCGCGATAATGTGGTTGCCAATCGCCGCCTGAATCGCGATATCGAACTGCTGACGTGGGATCAGATCTTTCATTTTCTCAACCAGCTCGCGGCCACGGTACGGCGCATTGTCGTTGTGGGTGATCAGCGCCAGCGCATCCACACGCTCGCCGTTGATCAGCACGTCCACACGCACCATGTTGGAGGCCTGGAAGCGTTTGAAGTTGTAATCCAGTGACGCATAGCCACGGGAGGTCGACTTCAGACGGTCGAAGAAGTCGAGTACCACTTCCGCCATCGGGATCTCATAGGTCAGCGCCACCTGGTTACCGTGGTAAACCATGTTGGTCTGCACGCCACGCTTCTCAATACACAGCGTAATTACGTTACCCAGGAATTCCTGCGGCAGCAGCATGTGACACTCTGCGATAGGCTCACGCAGCTCCTGAATGTTGTTCAGCGGCGGCAGCTTGGACGGGCTATCGACGTAGATCACTTCTTTCGAGGTGGTTTCAACTTCATAAACTACGGTCGGCGCCGTGGTGATCAGATCCAGATCGTATTCACGCTCCAGACGCTCCTGAATGATCTCCATGTGCAGCAGACCGAGGAAACCACAGCGGAAGCCGAAGCCCAGCGCCGTTGAGCTTTCTGGCTCATAGAACAGGGAGGCATCGTTCAGGCTCAGTTTACCGAGCGCGTCACGGAAGTTTTCGTAGTCGTCAGAGCTGACCGGGAACAGACCGGCGTAAACCTGCGGTTTCACCTTTTTAAAGCCTGGCAGCGCTTTATCTGCCGGGTTACGGGCGCCGGTCAGGGTATCGCCCACCGGCGCGCCGAGGATGTCTTTAATGGCGCAGACCAGCCAGCCTACCTCGCCGCATCTCAGCTCGGTACGGTCAACCTGTTTTGGTGTGAAGATGCCCAGACGGTCGGCGTTGTAGACCTGTCCGGTACTCATTACCTTAATTTTTTCGCCTTTACGCATGGTGCCGTTTTTAAT
Organism: Enterobacter sp. HG048; assembly: GCF_024702055.1. Lineage (NCBI taxonomy): Bacteria > Pseudomonadati > Pseudomonadota > Gammaproteobacteria > Enterobacterales > Enterobacteriaceae > Enterobacter > Enterobacter sp. HG048. The sequence continues at coordinate 17,885 of NZ_JANLIZ010000019.1, read as the reverse complement.
ACGCACCAGAGAGACAACGCCCAGATAGTTATCGAACCACGAGTCGATAATAAGCGCCTGCAGCGGGCCATCCGGATCGCCTTCCGGGGCCGGAATGTCACGTACCAGGCGTTCCAGCACGTCGGTCACGCCCACACCGGTTTTCGCGGAGCAGCGCACGGCATCGGTCGCGTCAATGCCGACAATATCTTCAATCTCTTCCGCTACGCGTTCAGGATCGGCGGCTGGCAGGTCGATCTTGTTCAGAACCGGCACAACTTCGAGATCCATTTCCATCGCGGTGTAGCAGTTTGCCAGGGTCTGGGCTTCAACGCCCTGCCCGGCATCCACCACCAGCAGCGCACCTTCACAGGCCGCGAGCGAGCGTGAAACCTCATAGGAGAAGTCAACGTGGCCTGGGGTGTCGATAAAGTTCAGTTGATAGGTTTCACCATCAGCCGCTTTGTAATCAAGCGTAACGCTCTGCGCCTTGATGGTGATACCGCGTTCGCGTTCCAGGTCCATGGAGTCCAGAACCTGGGCTTCCATTTCACGATCAGACAGGCCACCGCAAATCTGGATAATACGGTCAGACAGCGTCGACTTACCGTGGTCAATGTGAGCAATGATCGAAAAGTTACGTATGTTCTTCATATAGTTAAATAATTATGCCTTACGAATTCCTGGAGGCCGCTGTTCTTAGCCTGACGTTTTTCAGTGCGAAAACGCAGCATTCTACACTACATCCTCGCTACCTGGAAATGCACTTAGAAGCACGTATAACGTGAAGAAAGGCCGTTTTCTGTTTTAGGGTGTAAAAAATGATAAAGCCCGATGGATCACCGGGCCTCAGAAGAGAGCGTTTCAACACGAAGCTGGTCTGGCGCCAGCCCAACGCTGAGAATGACAGGCTGCCACTCCTCGCGCGCGGCGAGCGTCGGAGAAAGACCTTTGGCAAGCCAGAATCCCCCCACGCCACCCAATGCGGCACCGCACATAGCGGCCACATCGGTACCAAACAGCATCTGAAACAGGCCACCCATGATAAACAGGCCGACCAGCGGAGAGAGATACACCAGCATAGCGGAGCTGAGCAGGCTGCCTTCCGCGATGCCCAGTTCCACCTTCTGCCCCGCCATCAGCGGCTGTTCGCTTGGCACAGAAATCGTGTGCGATGTTTGTGGCCCGAGCTTATTCAGCACGCGGCTGCCGCAGCCGGCACGGGATGCGCAGCTATTACACGAGGCTTTAACATCGCAGCTCACCAGCGCAATGCCGTTTTGCCAGGAGACAACCGTCGCCCACTCTTTGATCATTGTGCAGCCCTGAATTTAATGCTGTCGGAGATGCGCTTCGCCGTCTGCGGAGGGAGTTCTCCCACAATGGTGATCTCTGCGTTATCGCGTACCGTTGTACTCACCGTACGGCGCCCGGTACGCAGCATTTGTTCGGCGCTGTTTGCCGTTGCGCGATTGATATTCACCGAGAAGCTGAACAAACCATCTGAATAGAGACGCGATTCCACCGGCGTTTCAATGGTTGGCAGCTGACGACGGCTGCTGGACACTTCGCTAAACCCTTGCGGGATCCAGGCAGGTACCCAGTTGAAATTAACGGAATCCCCGGCAGGAACAGAAAGCAGCGGCGGCAGGCTGGCCTTAGCCAGATTCTGCATGCTGTTGCCAACCTGATTATTCACGCTGAAGGAGATAACCCGGAACTGTTCCAGCGTTTCACCGTCACGGTCGAGCAGGTCAACACGCATCGGGAGTTTGGTTTCGGCATCAATCCAGACGATATAGCTGTAGCGCGTTCCGTCCCGGGCAACAACGCGAATGACCTCGCACAGTCTGTCCGCGATGCGGGTACGCCCTACCGAAATAAAATCGTAGTAAGGGGCAAGCCGTTTGAAGTCGGTATAAATGAGTGACGGCAGAGAATCAACGATATAATCGCCATTCAGCGTGAAAGGCTCCAGGCCCGGCTCGAAATAGCTGATTTCATTACCACGCTGGACCACTTCCCGACGCGGGCCATCCATCTGTAAAAGCTGGGCGAGAGGCTGGTTATCAAGACGGGCATGACGATAGCGTAACGACTCGACGCCCTGCTTATTGATGCTGATAAATGCCAACTCGTAATTGAGTGACTGGCTGGCCAGATTCATTTGCTGCAACAACGCCCCGGATGAAACATCAGCCGAGGCGTTGGCAGAGAAGAACAGGCTACCCGCCATCAGAGACATGGCGAACCAAAGTTGCTTCATTACTGCGATTGCGTTCCTAAAGTTTGGTTTCCGGGCACCTGCACAGCAGCTTGCTGTGTCTGCGCCTGCTCAAACTGAAGCTGTTCAGAGTGCAGACGACGCTGCAACTCGTAATCCTGCAACATCGCATTAATGCGACGGCGCTGCTCCTGAACCTGCTGTTGCTGGCCGCCGCTGGCGGATGCATCAGCCGGTACGCCCAGACTTACCGGGCTGGCTTTGCCCATCATCGGCAGTGTGTTAAACACTGGCGCTTCTGGCTGCTGATTAGTTTCAGACTGAGTATTATAGTGCTGGACGCCAACAATAACTGCAAGCGATACGCATGCAGCCACACCCATTTGGGTAAGCTGGCTGGCCCACGGACGCACCTTTTGCCAGAACGGCATTTTTTGCCACTGGTGAGGTGCGGGTTGAGCTTCAGGAATCAGCGGAGTGGTCTGATGAACAGGCTCATTCTCAATCGCCGCCATGACGCGGGCTGAGATATCGAAATGGAGAACCTCGCCGGTGTCACCGCGAAGGGTGTCACGGATGAGATGGTAACTCTCCCAGGTCTCTTGCATTTCGGGAGAATGAGACAGCTCGTTGAGCAGCTCATTATCTACCGTTTCACCATCCATTAAAGCGGAAAGTTTTTCTTTCTGCATGCCTAATACCTTTTCCAGTATCCCGCTATCGTCAACGCCTGATAAGCGGTTGAACTTTATTATCAATAGCTTCTCGCGCACGGAAAATTCGTGAACGTACCGTGCCGACCGGACAATCCATGATAGCGGCTATCTCTTCATAGCTCAGACCATCCAGCTCCCGTAACGTAATTGCCATGCGTAAATCTTCCGGGAGCGACTCGATCGTGCGAAAAACGATTTGTCTCAGTTCTTCTGACAACATTAAGTTCTCAGGGTTCGAAATTTCTTTCAATGCGCCGCCACTTTCGAAGTTTTCGGCGTCTATTGCGTCCACATCACTTGAAGGCGGACGACGACCCTGAGCGACCAGATAATTCTTTGCCGTATTGACCGCAATACGGTACAGCCAGGTATAAAAAGCACTATCTCCCCGGAAAGAATCCAGCGCGCGATAGGCCTTAATAAAAGACTCTTGCACCACATCAGGCACATCGCCTGACGGTACATAGCGGGAAACCAGGCTCGCCACCTTATGCTGGTAGCGGACCACCAGTAGGTTAAAGGCTTTCTGATCTCCCTTCTGGACCCGTTCAACCAGGACCTGGTCCGTTAACTGCTCGCTCATCCGAGGTAATGTCTCCCCAAACCTAAATTCCACGCGTTATCGAAACGCCACTCTAAAAATACCGCACTTTGAGCAAGCACCGAATTAGAGTGTCTGATCTTCAATAAGTTCCGTAACGCCTTTGTTTTTGTTCATCGCGCCGCAGACTGTTCATTTTCTCTCATTATAAGTCTGTTCACGATACGCACCACTTTCTGACAAGAAACATCTTTTTCCCGCCAGAAGAGTAACGCAACACAGGCTTTATTTCACCACAAAATCTGACGCTAACGATCTGCTTCGCAAAATAATTTCACTCATTTACCCTCCGTTTACCTCCGCTTACGCGTTTAGCCATTGCGACAGCCTCTAAAAAAATACGTGCGATAAATCGCATTCAGGTGCTATTCTGACCCAACACTGTTTAGTAAATTAAACAACAATCATGAACACAACATCTGAACTCCATTGTGATGTACTGATCATCGGCAGCGGCGCTGCCGGTCTCTCTCTGGCGCTGCGCCTGGCCGAGCATCAAAACGTTATCGTTCTGAGTAAAGGACCGATAAGTGAAGGTTCCACGTTTTATGCCCAGGGCGGCATTGCCGCCGTGTTTGATGAGACAGACAGCATTGCTTCTCACGTCGAAGATACGCTCATTGCCGGGGCCGGGATCGTGGATGCACACGCCGCAGAGTTTGTCGCCAGCAATGCCCGTCACTGCGTTCAGTGGCTCATCGACCAGGGCGTCTTGTTCGATACTCAGGTTCAACCGAACGGTGAAGAGAGCTACCACCTGACTCGCGAAGGCGGCCATAGCCACCGCCGCATCCTGCACGCAGCGGATGCCACCGGAAAAGAAGTGGAAACCACGCTGGTCAGCAAAGCGCTGAACCATCCTAATATTCGGGTTCTCGAGCGAAGCAATGCCGTTGACCTGATTATCTCTGACAAGATTGGCCTGCCCGGCACGCGTCGCGTGGTGGGCGCCTGGGTCTGGAACCGAAATAAAGAGAAGGTGGAAACCTGTCAGGCAAAGGCTGTAGTCCTGGCGACGGGCGGCGCCTCTAAAGTGTATCAGTACACCACGAACCCGGACATTGCCTCCGGAGACGGTATCGCTATGGCCTGGCGCGCAGGCTGCCGGGTGGCGAATCTCGAGTTTAATCAGTTTCACCCCACCGCCCTGTTCCACCCTCAGGCGCGCAACTTCCTGCTGACGGAAGCCCTGCGCGGTGAAGGCGCTTATCTGAAACGCCCTGATGGCTCCCGCTTTATGCCCGACTTTGACGCCCGGGGCGAACTGGCCCCGCGCGATATCGTTGCTCGCGCCATCGACCATGAAATGAAGCGTCTTGGCGTGGACTGCATGTTTCTGGATATCAGCCATAAGCCAGCAGAGTTCATTCGCCAGCATTTCCCGATGATTTACGAAAAGCTGCTCAGTCTTGGCATTGATTTAACGCGCGACCCCGTGCCCATTGTGCCAGCGGCACACTATACCTGCGGCGGCGTAATGGTTGACGATCATGGACGTACTGATGTAGACGGTCTGTATGCTATCGGTGAGGTCAGCTATACCGGACTTCACGGCGCGAACCGTATGGCCTCTAACTCGCTGCTTGAGTGTCTGGTGTACGGCTGGTCAGCGGCGGAAGACATCTCGAAGCGCATGCCTTACGCCCGCGAGACAGAGCACCTGCCTGCCTGGGATGAAAGCCGCGTGGATAACCCGGACGAGCTGGTTGTGATCCAGCACAACTGGCATGAGCTACGGCTGTTTATGTGGGACTACGTGGGGATTGTGCGCACCACGAAACGCCTGGAACGCGCCTTGCGCCGCATCACCATGCTGCAGCAGGAAATTGATGAGTATTATGCCAATTTCCGCGTATCCAATAACCTGCTGGAGCTGCGCAATCTGGTGCAGGTTGCCGAGCTGATTGTTCGCTGCGCGATGATGCGTAAAGAGAGCCGCGGGCTGCACTATACCCTGGACTACCCGGATCAGCTGGCTGAGTCCGGCCCGTCGATACTCGCCCCGCAGGTTTACATAAACAGATAAAACACTTGGGTCAGGGCAGTGTAATCTTCGGAATAACGCTGGTCTGGCCCACGGATCACCATTCGGTCATTAAAGCATTCACCCTCTTTTGGCGAGAGCGCCAGCAGCACGCGGTGCGGCAGTCGTCCTTCCGTATCCGAAATATCGGTACGCAGACGTAACGTCCAGCCGATCTCCTGCGCGATACTGATAAACGTGTTGCCGGTACTCTCAGGCAGGACCACGCAGAAAAAACCTTCTTCGGAGATGAGTTCTGCCGCACTGGTGAGCAGCGCTTTATGATCGAGGGAGCCGGTATAACGCGCCTGTTCACGCTCGGGTGTCCCGCACTCAACGCCGGGTTCGTAGTAGGGAGGGTTGCTGACGATCAAATCGTAACGTGCGGTTTGTTCAGGCGCCCAGGCGAGCACATCTGCGCAGTACACTTTCATGCGGGCAGCCCAGGGGGATTCGGCCATATTGTCACTCGCCTGCTCTGCGGCCTGCGCGTCCAGTTCGACGGCATCAATGATGACATGTTCTTCCGTACGCTGCGCCAGCATCAACGCCACCAGCCCGCTGCCGGTACCGATATCAAGAATACGCTTAACACCTGCGACAGGCGCCCACGCTCCCAGTAAAATACCGTCTGTACCGACCTTCATGGCACAGCGATCGTGGGCGACAAAAAATTGTTTAAAGGTAAAACCATCGCGGCGCAGCTGCGCTTTGAGTTGAGACATGTCAGGACAACCTTCTAAGTGAAACTGGAGTAGCATAGGGGAAAGCGAAGTGGCCGAAAAGCGATATCCATACAAACAGATGAAGATTACAGCCGTAACGTCTATAATCAGCGCCCCACACAGAGGTAGAACATGACTGTAACGACTTTTTCCGAACTTGAACTCGATGAAAGCCTGCTCAATGCACTTGAGAGCAAAGGCTTTACACGCCCGACCGCCATTCAGGCAGCGGCCATTCCGCCTGCGCTTGAGGGCCGCGATGTGCTCGGTTCTGCGCCAACCGGCACGGGGAAGACAGCAGCCTATTTGCTGCCTGTGTTGCAGCATCTGCTCGACTTTCCGCGTAAAAAATCTGGCCCGCCGCGTATTTTGATCCTGACGCCTACGCGCGAACTGGCAATGCAGGTTGCCGATCACGCGCGTGAACTCGCGGCAAATACTCATCTGGATATCGCCACCATCACCGGCGGCGTTGCGTATATGAACCACGCCGAAGTGTTCAGCGAAAACCAGGACATCGTCGTTGCAACGACGGGCCGCCTGCTGCAGTACATTAAAGAAGAGAACTTCGACTGCCGCGCGGTTGAAACGCTGATCCTCGACGAGGCCGACCGCATGCTGGACATGGGCTTCGCACAGGATATCGAGCACATTGCAGGAGAAACGCGCTGGCGTAACCAGACGATGCTGTTCTCTGCCACCCTCGAAGGGGAAGCAATCAAAGACTTCGCGGAGCGTCTGCTGGAAGATCCGGTGGAAGTCTCGGCGACGCCGTCCACCCGCGAGCGTAAGAAGATCCACCAGTGGTACTACCGCGCGGACAACCTCGAGCACAAGGTCGAATTGCTGAAACACCTGCTGAAGCAGGAAGATGCGCTGCGCACAATCGTATTTGTGCGCAAGCGCGAGCGCGTGCACGAGCTGGCTGAAATGCTGCGTAACGCCGGGATCAACAACTGCTATCTTGAAGGCGAGATGGCGCAGATCAAGCGTACCGAAGGCATCAAGCGCCTGACCGACGGTCGCGTTAACGTACTGGTTGCGACAGACGTAGCCGCACGCGGGATCGACATCCCGGACGTCAGCCACGTCATTAACTTCGATATGCCGCGCAGCGGAGATACCTACCTGCACCGTATTGGCCGTACCGGCCGCGCGGGCCGCAAAGGGATTGCGATTTCACTGGTCGAAGCGCATGACTACCTGCTGCTGCAGAAGATTGGCCGCTATGTTGATGAGCCGCTGAAAGCGCGCGTGATTGACGAACTCCGCCCGACCACGCGTGCGCCGAGTGAAAAGATGACGGGTAAACCGTCCAAGAAAGCGCTCGCAAAACGTGCGGAGAGAAAAGAGAAAGAAAAAGAGAAACCGCGCGTGAAGCAGCGCCACCGCGATACCAAAAACATTGGTAAGCGCCGTAAGCCAAGCTCTGCCGCACCAGAGACGAAAACTGAAGAGTAAAAAAAAGCCGGGGAAATCCCCGGCTTTTTTATTCCCCCCTGCTGAAGCCCTTACAGGCTTTCAGTAAAGGTACGAGCGATAACGTCGCGCTGCTGTTCTGGAGTCAGTGAGTTAAAGCGAACCGCATAGCCGGACACGCGGATAGTCAGCTGTGGGTATTTTTCTGGGTGCTCAACGGCATCCATCAGCGTTTCGCGGCGTAGCACGTTAACGTTCAGGTGCTGACCCCCTTCCACGCGCACTTCCGGTTTCACTTCCATTGGAATTTCACGGTATTCGATTTCGCCCAGTTTGTTCACCGGCACGATTTCATCTTCAGCAAAACCCGCTTTCGCAACGACGCAGCGCGCTTCGTTCTTCTCGCTGTCCAGCAGCCAGAAAGAGTTGAGCAGATCGTCATTTGCAGCTTTAGTAATCTGGATACCTGTAATCATGTGTTGCCTCCCTAGGCTACATTAACTGATGCTGGCCGTTCGCGGCCAATTGGTAAAACCATTGTTTCTTGTGTGTATATATAACATTCACACCCCGGTGATTTATTGATTTAAATCAACAAAAACACCAACCACATAAAGAGTATGGTTTTAATTTATTGTTTCAGATCAATTTCACAGTCTTACCAATTCAACTCACCCTGCATATTTTCAAAATAAATTTAGCCACTTAGCACGTATTTCAGCGCGTAATTTTGCTCACCGGGGTGAAACAGGTAAGCTAGTCACAGATTGAGATTCGCAGGAGAGCGAGATGACGACACCTTTAACCTGGCATGACGTGCTGGCAGAAGAAAAGCAGCAGCCTTATTTTATCAATACGCTCAGCACCGTTGCCGCTGAGCGTCAGTCCGGACAGACGATTTACCCGCCGCAGAAAGACGTGTTCAACGCCTTTCGCTACACCGAACTGAGCGATGTGAAAGTGGTCATTCTGGGTCAGGATCCCTATCACGGCCCCGGGCAGGCGCATGGGCTGGCGTTTTCCGTTCGTCCGGGTGTGGCTATACCCCCTTCTCTGCTCAACATGTATAAAGAGCTTGAGGGAACCGTGCCCGGGTTTACCCGGCCAAACCACGGTTACCTGGAAAGCTGGGCGCGCCAGGGCGTACTGTTACTGAATACGGTGCTTACCGTACGGGCGGGTCAGGCGCACTCGCACGCCAGTCTTGGCTGGGAGACGTTTACCGATAAGGTTATCAGCCTTATCAACGAGCATCGTGAAGGGGTGGTGTTTTTACTCTGGGGTTCTCACGCGCAGAAGAAAGGGGCGATTATCGATCGTCAGCGTCATCACGTGCTGAAAGCACCGCACCCGTCACCGCTGTCTGCACATCGCGGTTTCTTTGGCAGTAATCATTTTGTTCTGGCGAATGAATGGCTGGAAAAACGTGGCGAAAAGCCAATTGACTGGATGCCTGTATTACCGGCAGAGAGCGAGTAGGATTTGAATGTGCCGGGCCTGACCCGGCACATTAAGAGGCTTATGCCTTGTTCTGACGCCACCATTCGGCCAGCAGTACGCCGGTCGCAACGGATACGTTCAGACTTTCCACATTGCCAGTTCCGTCGATAGAGACGCTCAGATCCGCACTGGAGAGCGCCGCGTCAGACAGACCATCACGTTCCTGACCTAATACCAGCACCATTTTGCGCGGCAACGTCGCTTTAAAAAGCGGCGTACCGGCATGGCTCGAGGTGGTCACGATGGAATAACCCGCTTTACGGAACTGCTCGAGGGCGTCCAGAACGCTGTCGCCGGTGATCGGCTGTACGTGCTCGGCTCCGCCTTCCGCAGTACGGATCGCGGCACCGGATTCCAGTAGCGCGGCATCCTGCAACAGCACGCCTTTCACGCCAAAGTGCGCGCAGCTGCGCATCATTGCGCCCAGGTTGTGCGGGTTGCCCACATCTTCCAGCGCCAGCACGCAGTCATCGGCATCCGCCTGGCTGACCCACTGCTGCACGGTGGTGCCGTTACGCTTTTTGATCAGGAAGCAGACGCCGCCGTGGTGTTCAGTGCCGGACGCTTTGGTCAGCTCCGCATCATCCACCACGTGGTAGGCTTTACGGTTCGCGGCCATCCAGCGCAGCGCTTCTTTAAAGCGCGGGGTCACGCTCTGGATAAACCAGGCGCGGACGATACATTCAGGACGGCTCTGGAACAGCGCCTGGCAGGCGTTCTCGCCATACACGCGGGTCTCTTCCGCACGCTGACGGCGCAGTACTTCCGGGTCGATAAAGCTTTTACCGCTGATACCGCCGTGATCGGCCTTTTCTGGCGTTTCGTCGCCAGGGGCACGAGAAACGGTGCGCCACGGGGAGGCGTTATCACGTGAGAAATCATCACGCGGACGATCGTCGCGTGGACGGTCACTGCGTGGGCGGTCGGAACGCGGACGGTCATCGCGTTTGCGATCGTCACGTTTGCGGTCATCACCGCGGTTATTTCTGTCATCGCGGGCGGGGCGACGGCCACCGTCTGCACGAGAAGACGCCGGACGCCCGCCACCTTTTCCGGTACGCGGATTTTGGGTGCGTTTATCAGAGTCATCATCACTGCGGACATACATCACTTTGACCTTGCCGCTTTTGTTTTTCATTTCGTCGTTCATGCTTTTCTCCACCAGCGCTGCGCGAAGCGCGCAGATTACCCGATGTGCCAGCGCATAGCCATAATTTCGTACAAAAGCCTGTGACTATTGTTCTCATTGAATAAAACGCATTGTTGTTTCAAACAGGCTCATTGATAATATGTAACATATTAGAAACATTATCGGCGTTGTGCCGCTGTCCCACGGCTCTATCAGAGGTTAGTTATGAATACCGTATGTGCCAACTGTCAGGCTCTTAACCGCATTCCGGACGATCGGATTGAAGATGGTGCGAAATGCGGACGCTGCGGCCATGAATTGTTTGATGGCGAGGTCATTAACGCGACGGGTGCTACGCTGGACAAACTCCTTAAGGACGATCTTCCTGTCGTGATCGATTTCTGGGCGCCATGGTGCGGCCCATGCCGTAGCTTCGCGCCGATCTTCGAAGATGTGGCCGAAGAGCGTAGCGGAAAAATGCGGTTCGTTAAGGTCAATACCGAAGCCGAACCCGAACTGAGCGCACGTTTTCGTATTCGCAGCATCCCGACCATTATGATTTTCAAAAATGGCGAAGCGATCGATATGCTCAACGGTGCGGTTCCAAAAGCGCCTTTTGAAAGCTGGTTAAACGAGTCGCTGTAACATTCACGGGGCACGTCTTGTGCCCCGCTCCCGCCTCTGCGAAAATAGCGTTTTTCCTGCATTTCGCTCATGACTGATAACGCTGTCCTTAAATTACGCGCCGAACGCCTTGCGCGCGCCACACGACCGTTCCTCGCCCGAGGCAACCGTATTCGCCGCTGTCAGCGCTGCCTGCTGCCGCTGAAGGTTTGTCTGTGCGAGACGCTCGCTCCGAGTACGGCGGAAAGCCGTTTTTGTCTGGTCATGTTCGATACCGAGCCGATGAAACCCAGCAATACGGGGCGTCTTATCGCGGATATTCTGCCGGATACCTCCGCGTTTCAATGGTCCCGTACGGAGCCGCCCCAGGCCCTGCTCGATTTAGTGACCAGCCCCGACTATCAGCCGATGGTCGTTTTCCCCGCGTCTTATGCAGGCGCGGAGCGCCAGGTGCTTTCAACGCCGCCATCCGGTAAACCCCCGCTGTTTATCATGCTGGACGGCACCTGGACCGAAGCGCGAAAAATGTTTCGCAAAAGCCCCTATCTCGACGCGCTGCCGGTCATTTCTGTCGACCTTTCTCGCGTCTCCACCTACCGCCTGCGTGAAGCGCATGCTGAAGGACAATACTGCACCGCCGAAGTGGCCATCGCACTTCTGGATTTAGCGGGCGATACCGCTGCGGCTGGCGCCCTGGGCAACCATTTCTCATGCTTCCGGGAGCGCTATCTGGCGGGAAAAACCGTTCATAAGGGCAGCGTCACAGCACCCGAGCCAGAAAGCGTTTAAAATCATCAGGTCGCTTGCATTCACAGGAGGCCTGCATGAGCCAGCGAGGGTTAGAAGCGCTACTTCGTCCTAAATCCATTGCCGTCATCGGCGCATCAATGAAACCGGATCGTGCTGGCTATTTGATGATGCGCAACCTGCTGGCCGGGGGATTTAATGGTCCCGTCATGCCCGTCACGCCGTCGTATAAGGCGGTTCAGGGAGTGCTTGCATGGCCTGATGTACAGAGCCTGCCTTTCGTGCCGGATCTTGCCGTACTTTGTACAAACGCGAAGCGTAACCTGGAACTGCTGGAATCACTCGGCAAGAAAGGGTGTAAAACCTGCATTATTCTCTCGTCTCCGCCTGAACAGAAAGCCGAGCTTCTGGCCTGCGCCAGCCGCTATCAAATGCGCATTCTTGGGCCAAACAGTCTGGGCCTTCTCGCCCCCTGGCAGGGGCTGAATGCAAGTTTCTCTCCGGTTCCGATCCGCAAAGGCAAACTGGCGTTTATCTCGCAGTCGGCTGCGGTATCGAACACCATCCTCGACTGGGCGCAGCAGCGTGAAATGGGATTCTCCTACTTCATTGCCCTGGGCGACAGCCTGGATATCGACGTTGATGAGCTACTGGATTTTCTGGCACGTGACGGCAAAACCAGCGCGATCCTGCTTTATCTTGAGCACCTCAGCGACGCGCGTCGTTTTGTCTCGGCTTCTCGAAGCGCTTCGCGCAATAAGCCGATCCTGGTGATCAAAAGCGGACGAAGCCCTGCGGCACAGCGTCTACTCCATTCGCATTCCGGTATGGATCCCGCATGGGACGCCGCCATTCAGCGCGCGGGGTTGCTGCGGGTACAGGATACGCACGAGCTTTTTTCCGCCGTTGAGACGTTAAGCCATATGCGCCCGTTGCGGGGCGAGAAGCTAATGATTGTCAGTAACGGTGCGGCCCCTGCCGCGCTCGCGCTTGACGAGTTGTGGCGCCGCTTCGGCAAGCTGGCAACGCTGAGTGAAGAGACGCTGCAGCGCCTGAAAGAAGCGCTTCCGACCAGCGTGACGCCCGGCAATCCTCTTGATTTGCGCGATGACGCCAGCAGCGACCGCTATATCAGGGCGATCTCCATTTTGCTGGATAGCCCGGATTTCGATGCGCTGATGATTATCCACTCCCCCAGCGCGGTCGCGCCGGGTAGTGAAAGCGCGCGCGCTCTGATTGACACCGTGCGCAACCATCCACGCGGTAAATACGTTACCCTGCTCACCAACTGGTGCGGTGAGTTTTCGTCTCAGGAGGCGCGGCGCTTGTTCAGCGAGGCCGGGCTGCCAACCTACCGCACGCCGGAAGGCACCATCACCGCGTTTATGCATATGGTGGAATATCGCCGCAACCAGAAACAACTGCGTGAGACGCCGGCTTTGCCGGGGAATCTGACGGCGAACACCGTCGACGTTCACCGGCTGTTGCAGCAGGCCATTGAAGAAGGCGCGACCTCGCTTGATACGCATGAGGTCCAGCCCATTCTGGGCAGCTACGGGATGCAAACCCTGCCGACCTGGATCGCCAGCGACAGCGCAGAGGCCGTTCATATAGCCGAACAGATTGGCTATCCGGTGGCCCTGAAGCTCCGCTCCCCGGATATCCCGCATAAGTCTGATGTTCAGGGGGTTATGTTATACCTGCGTACGGCGACTGAGGTGCAGCAGGCAGCTGATGCCATTTTCGACCGGGTCAAAATGGCCTGGCCGCAGGCAAGGATCCACGGATTGCTGGTGCAAAGCATGGCCAACCGCGCAGGGGCTCAGGAATTACGGGTAGTGGTCGAACACGATCCCGTCTTCGGCCCGCTCATCATGCTGGGGGAAGGTGGCGTAGAGTGGCGCCCGGAGGAGCAGGCCGTCGTGGCGCTACCGCCGCTGAACATGAACCTGGCGCGCTATCTGATCATCCAGGCGATTAAAAGTAAAAAGATCCGTGGCCGGAGTGCGCTGCGCCCGCTTGATATTGCCGGGTTAAGTCAGTTCCTGGTGCAGGTGTCTAACCTGATTGTGGATTGTGCCGAAATTCAGCGGCTGGACATTCATCCGCTGCTCGCCTCGGGCAATGAGTTTACGGCGCTGGACGTAACCCTGGATATCGCACCATTCGAAGGAGACAGAGAGAGCCGTCTGGCGATCCGCCCGTATCCCCTGCAGCTGGAGGAGTGGGTTGAGATGAAGAATGGAGAACGCGCCTTGTTCCGCCCTATTCTGCCGGAAGATGAGCCTCAGCTGCGGGCCTTTATCTCTCAGGTCACGAAAGAGGATCTTTATTATCGCTATTTTAGCGAAATCAACGAATTTACCCACGATGATTTAGCCAATATGACCCAGATCGACTACGATCGAGAAATGGCGTTTGTTGCCGTTCGTCGCGCCGATAAGGGTGATGAGATCCTCGGCGTCACGCGTGCGATTTCGGACCCGGATAACGTTGATGCGGAGTTTGCGGTGCTGGTGCGCTCCGATCTTAAAGGCCTGGGTATGGGAAGACGGCTGCTGGAAAAACTCATCGGTTATACGCGAGATCACGGATTGTTACGCCTCAATGGCATTACTATGCCTAACAATCGCGGTATGGTGACCCTGGCGCGAAAACTTGGGTTTGACGTTGATATTCAGCTGGACGAAGGTATTGTGGCCTTGTCCCTCAGTCTGACATCAGCAGACAAACGCGAGTAAGCTACTGGAAATGTTACCCACTTTGGACGGGACTGGTGGTATCATTGTCCGCTTATGTTGTTTGCATGGTACAGACAACCCTTCAATGAACAGAGAAGAAACGCACTGTGATGTTGTCAAAATTTAAGCGTAATAAACATCAACAACACCTTGCTCAACTACCGAAGATTTCTCAGTCAGTTGATGATGTAGAGTTCTTTTACGCTCCCGCTCATTTTCGGGAGACGCTTCTGGAAAAGATTGCCAGCGCCACGCGACGCATTTGCATTGTAGCGCTCTATCTTGAACAGGATGAAGGCGGGCGCGCGATCCTGAACGCGCTCTATGAAGCCAAACGTCAGCGTCCGGAACTTGATGTTCGCGTACTGGTAGACTGGCATCGCGCTCAGCGTGGCCGTATCGGCGCTGCCGCCTCGAACACCAATGCTGACTGGTATTGCCGCACGGCGCAGGAAAATCCTGGCGTTGATGTGCCTGTTTATGGCGTCCCGGTTAATACCCGTGAAGCGCTCGGCGTCCTTCATTTCAAGGGATTCATCATTGATGACAGCGTGCTTTACAGCGGCGCAAGTCTGAATGATGTTTACCTTCATCAGCTCGATAAATATCGCTACGACCGCTACCATCTGATCCGTAATCCGCAGATGGCCGATATCATGTTTAACTGGGTTGATAAAAATCTGGTCCATGGCCGCGGTGTTAATCGCCTTGACGATCCTGAACGTCCTAAAAGCCCGGAAATCAAAAACGATGTTCGAGCCTTCCGCCAGGAGCTGCGTGATGCGGTCTATCATTTCCAGGGCGATGCGAATAACGAAGAGCTATCCGTTACCCCGCTGGTAGGGCTCGGCAAATCAAGCCAGCTGAACAAAACGATCTTCCATCTGATGCCGTGCGCGGAGCAGAAACTCACCATCTGTACGCCGTACTTCAACCTTCCTGCCGTGCTGGTGCGTAATATCATTCAGCTGCTGCGGGACGGTAAAAAAGTGGAAATCATCGTTGGTGATAAAACCGCAAACGACTTCTTCATTCCTGAAGATCAGCCGTTCAAAATCATCGGTGCGCTGCCTTATCTGTATGAGATTAACCTGCGCCGTTTCCTGAGCCGTTTACAGTATTACGTCAACACTGACCAGCTGGTAGTACGCCTCTGGAAAGACGAAGACAACAGTTACCATCTTAAAGGCATGTGGGTCGACGATGAGTGGATGCTGCTGACCGGTAACAACCTCAACCCACGCGCGTGGCGACTGGATCTGGAAAACGCTATCCTGATCCATGACCCGCAGCATGAGTTAGCCGCACAGCGTGAACGTGAGCTGGAGCTGATTCGCACGCATACCACTGTGGTGAATCATTACCGCGAATTGCAGAGCATTGCCGATTACCCGGTGAAAGTCCGCAAGCTTATCCGCCGCTTACGTCGTATCCGTATCGACCGACTTATCAGCCGTATTCTGTAATATCCAGGCCCTGCCACCCGCAGGGCTTTTTTATGGAGCCCGTTGATGCGTATTCCTCTGTTACTGAGCGTCTTCTTTCTGAGCGGCTGTAGCCATATGGCCAACGATAACTGGTCTGGACAGGATAAAGCCCAGCATTTCCTCGCTTCCGCGATGTTGTCCGCAGCCGGTAATGAATATGCGCAGCATCAGGGATACAGCCGGGATCGCAGTGCGGCAATTGGGTTGATGTTCTCAGTCAGTCTTGGAGCATCAAAAGAACTGTGGGATAGCCGCCCCGCAGGGAGCGGCTGGAGCTGGAAAGATTTCGCCTGGGATGTCGCCGGCGCAACGACCGGCTATGCCGTGTGGTAGATGGCGCGCTATTAAAGTCGAATGCCTTTCCCTTTGCGATGCAGCATCAGGGAAACAATAAAAGCCAGTGCGCCCATTATCGTTACGTACCAGAAGAATGTCGTTTCACTTCCCCATGATTTAAGCGACAACGCAACGTACTCCGCCGATCCGCCAAACAACGCATTAGCTACCGCATAAGAGAGCCCTACCCCTAAAGCACGTACCTGCGCAGGGAACATTTCAGCTTTCAGTATCCCACTGATAGAAGTATAGAAACTGACAATCACCATCGCCAGCATCACCAGCGCAAACGCCGCATACGGCGAAGTCACATGCTGAAGGGCAGACAGAATAGGTACGGTACATAACGCCGACAGGCCGCCAAAAATCAGCATCGACGTACGTCGACCGATTTTATCCGAGAACGCGCCGATAATGGGTTGTATGAGCATAAAGACAAACAGCGCCACGGTCATGACTACGCTGGCAACGTTTGCGTGCATGCCGGTGGTGTTCACCAGGTACTTCTGCATATAGGTCGTGAACGTGTAGAAACTGAGAGAGCCACCCGCAGTAAAGCCCAGCACCATAAGGAAAGCTTTTCGGTTACGCCATAACCCTTTGAATGTTCCCGCCTCCTTCAGCGTTCTGACTTCCTTCTGAGAGGTTTCATCTAACTGACGGCGTAGCCAAAGTGCGACAACCGCCAGTACTGCGCCCATCGCGAAAGGAATTCGCCATCCCCAGGCATGAAGTTGTTCGTCCGTCAGAATTTGCTGCAGGATCACCACCACAAGAATGGCCAGCAGTTGACCACCAATCAGCGTGACGTACTGGAATGAGGCGTAAAAACCTTTACGGCCTTCCAGTGCAATCTCACTCATGTAGGTCGCACTGGTACCGTATTCACCGCCCACCGATAATCCCTGAAATAAGCGGGCCAGTAACAGTAGCGCCGGTGCCCAGGTGCCAATCGATTCATATCCCGGTAAGCAGGCGATCACCAGAGAACCAAAACACATCATGCACACCGAGATCAGCATAGAAGCCTTACGACCGCGACGATCCGCAATGCGGCCGAACAGCCAGCCCCCAATGGGCCGCATTAAAAACCCTGCAGCAAAAACCCCCGCCGTTTGTAGCAGCTGCGTTGTGGTGTTGCCGGATGGGAAAAAAATATGTGCGAAGTAGAGTGAACAGAATGAGTAGACGTAAAAGTCGAACCATTCAACCAGATTCCCTGAAGAGGCGCTGACGATTGCCCATACCCTTCTTCGGGTATCACTGTTAGCCAGCGTCCCGTTTGATGTAATGCTTTCTGTCATTGTGATTATGCTCCTGCCATAAACAGCGGCGTATTGAGCCAGGAGACTCAATTACCTCGTAAATGAAATGTTATAATTTTGTTATAAATAACATTGCGACAGGGATCACACATTCCATTAGCAGGATAAGGGATTAAGAGAAAGGCCAGAGAGGGTAAGCACAAAGCAAAAAACCCCGCACCTTACGGTACGGGGTTCTTCTAATTGATGCCTGGCAGTTCCCTACTCTCACATGGGGAGACCCCACACTACCATCGGCGCTACGGCGTTTCACTTCTGAGTTCGGCATGGGGTCAGGTGGGACCACCGCGCTAAAGCCGCCAGGCAAAT